>JACDEA010000376.1 GCA_013816725.1 Actinomycetota bacterium | reverse complement strand
AAATATCCGCGCGGAACGTCTCCGTTCGGCCGGCCGCCGGGCGGAGGCGGGCTATGTGTCGGCCCAGGCGGTCACCAGCGCCGGGAGCGATGCCGCCATCAGGTCGAGGAACTCGGCGTCGCGGCCGGGCGAGCCTTCCTCGAGCCAGTGCAGGAGCGCGTCGAACACGAACGACACCAGCGTCTCGGCGGCCCAGCGCTCGCGGAGCCGGCCGCTGAGCCCCGCCCCTTGCAGCAGGGAGCGGGCGAAGTCGACGGTGCGCTCGCGGAAGGCTCCGGCGTAGGCGGCGAACTGCGGCTCCCGGGCCGCATGGCGCCACAGCAGCACCACTGCATCGGGGTTCTCGCGGGCGACGACGAGCAGCGCGGCGATCGCGCTGAGCGCACGACGGTCCTGCACGCCGGCGGCGAACTCCTCGGTGAACCGGTCGCGCACCCGCAGCAGGACGGCGGCGTACAGCGCTTCTTTCGATTCGAAATGGCGGTACAGGATGAGGCGGGTGATCCCGGTTTCGGCGGCGACATCGTCCATCGACGTCGCCGCGAAGCCCTTGTGGGCGAACGCAACGGCCGCAGCGCGCAAGATCGACTCCCGACGCGCCGGCCGGTCCAGCAGCACGCGCGGGTTGCTCGCCACAGGTCCAACTGTATACTCGTGCGTATACACCTAGAGGTCGCTTGGAGGCCCCGTGCCCAACCTTCAGCTTGAGTGGACCGAGCAGGAGCTACTGACGAACCACCCGGTGGCCGAGCCCCTCATCGCCGGCGGCGTGAAATGCCACGGCGGGTTCGACGACGACGGCGTCTACGTGTCGCCCCGGACGAAGAACCGCTGGCCGGCGATCGCGAACTGGCAAGCGCAGCGCGAGGCCGACTTCGGGACTCCCCTGCTCGACATCGACCTGTCCGCCTGGCCGGAGAACTACCCCAACGTGGCGCAGGCCAAGTATCTGCTGACCGAAGGCGTCCGCGAACCGATCATCGCCACGCTCACGCGCATCGGCACCGTCGAAGGCTTCGGCGCCATGATCCGTTACTCGAACATCCCGAACATGCAGGCCTGCTTCGACGACGACATCACGGGCACCGCCATGACGCACCTCGACCGCGGGCTCTACGAAGCGCACGCGCGCGACGAGGCCGGCTACGAGGACGAGGGCGGCCACAAGCAGATGTGGTTCGCCGCCCGCGACGTCGCGTTCGAGAACCCCGTCACCGAGGACGCCACCGCGCTCATGCTCGAACGCATGGGCATCTCGCAGCCGGGAACCGGCGGCACGCCGGATCTGGCGGCGATTCGCAAGCAGCTGATGGGGATGCGGGTATTCGACGACATCGACTTCGACCTAGAGATGCTGATCACGCGCATGGCCAGCCTGCTCTTGATCGAGATCTCCGCGTTCCACGTGTTCGCCTGGGCCGAGGAAGTCCTTTCCGACGCCGACCTGGTCGCCGGCGAGGAAGCGGCGGCCAAGCTCGTTTCGTACATCCGCAGTGACGAGGCGCCCCACGTCGCGTACCTGAAGACCGTGCTCTCCGAGATGCGCGACCGCACGGTCGTCGGCAGCTCGGGCAAGAAGCACGCCGGAAGCGACGTCATCGGTGAGCTGTGGGATAGGGCCAAGGCTGAATCGCTCGGCGCCCGCCGCGAGCAGAACCTCAAGATCACGCTTCGCGAGATCGAGCACGCCCTCGACGGCCACGCCGGTCGCGACGAGATCCTCGAGAAGTTCCACGCGATGGGGTCCATTAGTCCCACCGTCGACGGCAACTGGGCGCCGGCGTCGGTGGCCAGCTACTAACTATCGATCGTCGAGTAGTGCCAGCAGTTTCTCGCGCCACCCAGTTCGCAACTGACGCCCTTCTCGTCGAGCAGATCACGCGCGCCGCGGCACTTCGAGCAGGACGGGTTGAACCAGACCGTAACGTCGGCGTCCATGAAGATCGACAGTAGGCCGCACCGGTGAACCGTGCGCGCGCCTACTGGTTGTTGTGCGGGGCGACGCTGTTCGAGTTCATCGCGCTGGGGATCTTCCTGGCCGGCCTTCCGCTGTACCTGACCCGCGAGCTGCACAGCAGTCGGGCCGTCGTCGGCCTGACTGTCGGCGCGTTCTCGGTGTCGGCGTTGGCGCTGAGGCCGGTCGTCGGCCGCTGGGCCGACCGGCGGGGCCGCAAGCCGTTCCTCGTCGCCGCGCCGATCATCATCGCGATCTCCGCCGTCGGACTCAGCGTCGCCCATGCGTTGCCGTCGATCGTCGCGCTGCGCGTTCTGCAAGGCGTGGCCGGCGCGGCGTTCTACACGTCGGCCGCCACGGTGGCGACCGACCTGGCACCGGCCGGACGGCGAGCGGAATACATCTCGCGGTTCAGCCTGTTCCTCTACGGCGGGTTCGCCATCGGCCCGACCGTGGCCGAGTGGGCGGTCAAGCGGGTCGGCTTCGACCACACCTGGTTACTGGCGGGCGCCTCGGCGCTGGTTGCCTTGGTTCTGTCGGCCCGTCTGCCCGAGACCCGACCGAGCGTTTCGCCCGAGGCGCAGCGCGGCCGCCTGCGACTCGTGCACCCCGCGGCCGTCGGCCCCGGCCTCGTGCTGATGACGGCGGCCGTCGGATACGTCACGATCAGCACCTTCTCGCCGCTGTATGCCCGGCACATCGGCATGGCGTCGTCGGGTCCGCTGTACCTGGCCTTCTCGATGACCGTCATCGGCGTGCGGCTGGTGAGCGGGCGTATTGCCGACCGGCTGGGCCCGCTGGCCGCCGCCGTCCCCGGCATCCTCGCCGCGGTGGTGGGCCTGTCGCTCCTGGCGCTCACGCCCGGAGAAGGTTTCGCCCTCGTCGGCGTGATGACGTTCGGTGCCGGCTTCGCGCTGCTCTTCCCCGCGCTGATGACCCTCGCGGTCGATCGGGTGGGCGAGTCCGAACGGGGCGAGGCGTTGGGATCGACCGTGGCGTTCTTCGACGTCGGCTCCCTGTTCGGTGGCTACTTGGTCGGCGCGGTGGCCGACCATTTTGGGTTCGGCGCGGCCTTCCTCACGCCGGCGGCGCTGGCGCTGTGCGGGGG
>JACDEA010000375.1 GCA_013816725.1 Actinomycetota bacterium | reverse complement strand
TGCGGATCGGCGATGCCCTCCCGCAACCGCACCTCGACGGCGACCTCGAACTTCATGCTGCGTGTACTCCCTGCCAGTCGGCGAAACGGAGGCCGGTGATGCGCTCGTAGGCGGTGACGTAGCGCTGACGAGAGGCTTCGATGACATCCTGCGGCACCGGCGGTGGCGGGGGCTGCTTGTTCCACCCGGTGGCAGCAAGTGCGTCGCGAACGGGTTGCTTGTCGAATGAAGGTGGCGCGGCGCCCGGCACCCACGCGTCGGCCGGCCAGAAGCGCGACGAGTCCGGCGTGAGGATCTCGTCACAGAGGGCGAGGCGGCCGTCGATGAGGCCCAGCTCGAACTTGGTGTCAGCGATGATGACCCCGCGCCCTTCGGCCAGATCGGCGGCGCGCTGGTAAGCGGCGATGCAGAGTTCGCGCACCGCTTCGGCCGTCTCTTTGCCAACGAGTCCGACGGCGTCGTCGAAGCCGATGTTCTCGTCGTGGCCCACCTCGGCCTTGGTCGACGGAGTGAAGACGGGCTCAGGGAGCCGCGTGCTCTCCTGCATTCCCGCGGGCAGCGGCATGCCGTGCATCGTGCCGCTCTTCTTGTACTCGGCCCAGGCCGAACCGGACAGATACCCGCGCACGATGCCTTCCAGCGGCACCATCTCGGCCTTGTGAACGAGCATGGCCCGGCCCGCGATGTCGGCGATGTCGGCGGCCCCGGCGGGGAAATCGGCCGTGTCCAGGCTCACCAGGTGGTTCGGCGCCAGGTCGCCCAGCACGTCGAGCCAGAACGCCGTCATGGCCGTGAGCACGCGGCCCTTGTCGGGAATCGGCTCCGCCAACACCACGTCGAACACCGAGATGCGGTCCGAGGCGACGAAGAGAAGCCGATCGTCACCGGCGTCGTAGATGTCGCGCACCTTGCCGGAGTAGAGAAGCGGAAGCACTAGAGAATCTCTCCTGGGTTGTACGTGGCGGCTTCGGGGTGGCGCTCCACCACGGCGGCGATGCGCGTAGCGACGGACGCAACCTGGGTCGACGCGGTGCCGACGAGCGCGGTGCGGTCAGCCAGCGCGCTGTCCAGCGCGGCGCGATCCAGGCGAACCACCGGATCGGCAGCCAGACGATCGATGAGGTCGCTTCCGCCCGCGCTCGCGAGTGCATGGCCGCGCACCACCTCGTGCGCCTCCTCGCGCCCGAGGCCGGCGTCCACGAGGGCAAGGAGCACCTTGGTGGTGGCGAGGTATGGGAGGTGAGTGGCGACTTCGGTCTCGATGAGATCGCGGTCGGCGGTGAAGCCGTCGAGGACGGAGAGGAAGGTCACGAACAGCCCCTCGGCGGCGAAGAAGGCGTCGGGTAATGCCACCCGGCGCACGACCGAGCAGCTGACATCGCCCTCGTTCCATTGATCGCCGGCCAGCTCGGCCACCATGGCCAGGCACCCGCGCAGCACCACGGCCAGGCCGTTCACCCGTTCGCTCGACCGCGAGTTGACCTTGTGCGGCATGGCCGACGATCCCACCTGGCCCTCGCGGACTCCTTCGGTGGCCAGGCCGTGACCCGCCATCAGCCTGATCGTCGTACACAGGCTCGACGGTGCCGCCGCCGCCTGCACGAGTGCGGCTACGACATCGAAGTCGAGCGAGCGCGGGTACACCTGGCCCACGCTGGTCAGCACCCGGCCGAAGCCGAGGTGTGCGGCGACACGCGCCTCGAGCTCGGCCACCTTGATGGCGTCGCCGCCCATGAGATCGAGCTGGTCCTGCTGTGTGCCCACCGGCCCTTTGATCCCGCGCAGGGGGTAGGTCGCCAGCAGCGATTCGAGCCGTTCGTAGGCAACGAGCAGTTCCTCGCCCGCGTTGGCGAACCGCTTGCCCAGTGTCGTGGCTTGGGCCGGCACATTGTGCGACCGGCCGACCATCACGACATCGCTGAACTCGCCGGCGCGTGCAGCCAGCCGGGCGAGCGCCGCCACACAGCGATCGCGCACGATGCCGAGTGCGTCGCGGAGCTGTAGCTGCTCGACGTTCTCGGTGAGGTCGCGCGATGTCATGCCCTTGTGCACGTGCTCGTGACCGGCTGCTAACTCCGAGAACTCCTCGATGCGGGCTTTGACGTCGTGCTTGGTCACCCGCTCCCTCGCCTCGATGCTGTCGAAGTCGACCTTCTCGACGACCGCCTCGTAGGCCTCGATGGCGCCGTCGGGGACCGCGACGCCCAGATCCCGCTGGGCCCGCAGGACGGCGATCCACAACCTGCGCTCCAGCACGATCTTGCGCTCGGCCGACCACAGTTCGACCATGTCGGCGCTGGCGTAGCGCTGGGCGAGCACGTTCGGTATCACCGAGATCCGGCCGCCTTGAACTCGGCGAGCTTGGCGGCAAGGCCAGCGTCGGTGACGGCAAGGATCTCCACGGCCAGGATGCCGGCGTTGGCGCTGCCGTCGACGGCGACGGTGGCAACCGGAATTCCCTTCGGCATCTGCACCGTGGCGTAGAGCGCATCGACGCCGTTGAGCGCCCCACCGGATAGTGGGACACCGATCACGGGCAGCGTCGTGTGAGCAGCCACGACGCCGGCGAGGTGGGCGGCGACCCCGGCGCCGCAGATGATGGCGGCGAAGCCGTCGGACCGGGCCGACGTGGCGAAGTCGGCGACGTCCTTGGGATTGCGATGCGCGGACATCACCCGCTCATCGACCTCGACGCCGAAGCGGGTCAGCATCTCACCGGCGCCGGCCATCTTGTCCTTGTCGTTCGCCGATCCCATGAGTACGGCGACCTTCATCTGCGCTGCCCTGCCCTTTCCGCGATGTCACTCCGATACTGCATCCCATCGAAGCGAATGAGGGCGATCCCCGCGTAGGCGCGCTCACGGGCCTCGGCCACGGTCGCCCCTTCGCCAGTGACCGCCAGGATCCGCCCGCCCCCCGCGGTGACGAGCCTGCCCTCGACGTCCCGGGCGGTACGGGCGTGGAACACAGTGACGCCGGCGATGGCCTCGGCGTCATCGACGCCTTCGACGTGAGCGCCGCGCACCTCGCCCGCCGCGCAGACAGCCACCGCAGCAGTCCCCCCCACCGCCACGCGCGCCGGA
>JACDEA010000374.1 GCA_013816725.1 Actinomycetota bacterium | reverse complement strand
GGTCACGCGGCGCTACACGGTGGAGATCGCGCCACTGCTGGGCCCCGACCTCGACGTGCCCGCGCCCGACGTGAACACCGACGGCCGGGTCATGGCGTGGCTCATGGACACGCTGTCAATGATCCGGGGTGGCGAGCTGCTCACCGGCGCTGTCACCGGCAAGCCGCTCGCTGTCGGCGGCACGCGGGCCCACGCCGGAGCGACGGCCACCGGCGTGCTCCTCGCCGCCCGCGCCGCGTTCACCGCGGCCGACGTGCCCTTCGTCGGCAGCCGGGCGGTCATTCAAGGCTTCGGCAAGGTCGGCGGACCGCTGGCGTACCTGCTGTCGTCGGCCGGCATGCGGGTGATCGCGGTGAGCGACGTGGGGGGCGCCATCCACAACTCCGGTGGGCTCGACGTCGGCGCGCTGGCCGACCACGTCGCCGTCACCGGGTCGGTGGTCGGCTTCGACGGCGCCGATGCGTTCCCGGCCGACGACATCTGGGCGCTAGAGGCCGAGGTCGCCATACCCGCGGCGTTGGCCGGGGCGATCGACGAGAACGTGGCCGAGACGCTCGGCGCGCGCATCGTCGTCGAAGCGGCCAACGGCCCCACGCTCCCGGCCGCCGATCCCGTGCTCGACCGTCGGGGGGTCGTCGTCGTGCCCGACATCCTGGCCAACGCCGGCGGCGTAACTGCGTCGTACTTCGAGTGGGCGCAGAGTCGGCAGGGCTACGCGTGGGAGGAGGAAGTCGTGGCCACGCGCCTGCGGACCGTGATGGACACCGCGTTCACCGACGTGTGGTCCCGCGCGCAATCGTTGGACGTCTCGTTGCGCCGCGCCGCGTTCTCGCTGGCCATCGAACGGGTCGCCGAGGCGATCGCCGCGCGCGGGTTGTTCCCGTAGCGCCCGCGGTGGGGGTTATCCCGAGAGCTTGACCATCTCCGCGATGCCGTCCTCGATCCCCTGGCACAGCACCGAGATGTCCGGCGCGGTGTCGTAGTCGCCGGTGACGCCGAAGTTGATCATGCCGTTGTAGGAGAAGATGGCCACGCCGATGCGGACGCTGCCGGCCAGCGGCACGTAGGGAAACGCCTCGAGCATCTTGCGGCCGCCGGCGTAGAGCGGGAACTGCGGGCCGGGCACGTTGGTGGTCACCGTGTTGACGTTGCGCTGCGGGATGCGGCTGAACACGCGCGTGCCGAGGGCCAGGAGCATCGGAGGCGCGAATCCGGTGAGCGATGTGAGCGCTTCGCCGGCGACGGCCTGCTTCGATTCCTTGAGCGTTCCCATCTGCGCGTGGATGGCGTCGAGCCGCTCGCGAGCGTCGGTGATGTTGACGGGCAGTTCGGCGAACATCGCGCTGACCTTGTTGTCGAACGTGCCGTCGCCTTGCGCCGGCCCGGCCGCGCCCTTGACCCGCACCGACACCGGGACCAGCGTGCGGATGACGCGGTCGGTCGACTCACCACGGGACTCGAGCAGGTCGCGGAACCCGCGGGTGATGGCGGCCAGTACGACGTCGTTGACGGTGCCGCCCAGGCCGGCGCGGATCGTCTTGACGTCGGCCAGCGTCGACCGCGCCCAGGCCCAGCGACGGTGCGGGCCGATGGAACCGTTGATGGTGGACTCCGGGGTCGCCCGGGCCAGCCCGGCGAGAGAGCGCACGCCTTGCGCGACCTCGGTCAGCTGGTCGACGGCTTGGCGCGGAGCGCGGGTCGCCGCACGCAGTCCGCGGATCTGCTCGTAGGGCGAGGTGATGCGCTCGCGCACGGCGTCGGCGAGCAGTTCGGCGCCCGTCGGCTGGGGCTGGGGCCGCCACTCGTCTTCGACCGCGGGACGGGGCGGATCGGACTCGCGGTCGAGCACGACGGTGAGCAGGTCGGTGCCGGACACGCCGTCGACCATGCAGTGGTGAGTCTTGGACATCATCGCCCAGTGGCCGTTGTCGAGGCCCTCGACCATCCACATCTCCCACAACGGCTTGGAGCGGTCGAGCGGTTGGGACATGACCCGGCCGACGAGGGTGCGCAACTGCTCTTCGCTGCCCGGGCTGGCCAGCGCGGTGGCCCGCACGTGGTAGTTCAGGTTGAAGTGGGGGTCGTCGACCCACACCGGTCGCCCGAGTTGGAGGGGCACGAACTTGACCACCTGGCGGTAGCGGGGGACCAGCGGCAGTTTGCTAGCCACCATCGCGGTGATGTCCTCATAGGGCGGGGGCGGCCCTTCGAAGATCGCCACCGAGGCGATGTGCATGTGGCTGACGTCGTTCTCGATGTGCAGGAACGAGGCGTCGAGGGGGGATAAGCGGTCGACCATGTCCGTATCGTCCCACCATTAGCGGGGGGAACACACGTTCGATACACTCCCGAACGTGGCGGTTGCTCAGCGTGCCCTGGTCACCCACAAGACAGAAACACGTACCCAGGAGACACGTACTCAGGAAACGCTGCGGGAGCTGGCGGGCAAGGCGGCGCCGGTCACGCTGGCCGGCGACAAGATCCTCCCCGTTCTACCCCCGTTCGAGCCGCTGCTGCCCGGGGGGCTGCGGCGGGGCACGACGGTGACGGTGAGCGGGTCGCTGGGCCTGGCCCTGGCGGTGATCGCCGGCCCGTCCCAAGCGGGGGCCTGGTGCGCGGCGGTGGGCTTCCCGTCGCTGGGTTTGGTGGCGGCGGCCGAGGCCGGCATCGCCCTCGAGCGGTTCCCGATGGTCGCCGACCCCGGCGACGACTGGGCCACCGTCGTCGGCGCGCTGCTGGAGGCGTTCGACGTCGTGCTGCTCAAGGCGCCGGCCGGGGGCGCGACCCGTCGCCTCGAGGCGCGCGCTCGCGAGCGGGGTGCGGTGCTGGTCGTGGCCGGCGACTGGCCCGGTGCCGACGTGCATCTGTCGGTCGCCCGCTCCGAGTGGGAGGGCCTCGGTGACGGCCACGGCCACCTCCAAGGCCACCGCCTCGAAGTCGTCGCCACCGGCCGCCGGGCCGCCGCCCGCGAACGCCGCGCTGACATCTGGCTCGGCCAAGCATGTGTCGGTGCTCAGTTACCGGAAAACGCGACCTGACACCGACACATGCTTTGTGCTGCTGCTGCCGTCGTAAGGACGCTCAC
>JACDEA010000373.1 GCA_013816725.1 Actinomycetota bacterium | reverse complement strand
CCACTGGATGATCGCGGCAAGCGCGCACTTTAGTCTCGCTGCGCCGCCCGCTATGCGGTCCGGGAGGGATGGGTCTGGCAGATTGCAAGCCTCGTGGGATCATGTGCTCGGGGAGCGCCAGGCGGTAGGCGGCTTCAACTCGCACAACCGCTTGAACTCGTCGGGCGGGTTCGAAAGGTAGAGCACCCCCTCCGCGCCTGTCAGGCGTCGCGGAGGGCGGCGACGCGTCGTCGACGGTGGGCAGCGTCGGGACGACCTCGTCGAAGTTCGTGACCTTGAGGAGCCGTCGCAGCGGTGACCCGTCGGCAATCGCCGCGGTGAGCCCGACCCGGGCCTGGCGGAGGTCCTGCACCATCCGGCGTGCTGGATGGCGTTGGCGCAGGCCTCGCCCGCGGCGACGAGGATCTCGAACGCCTCCTGCTCGGATGCGCCGCCGTTGACCAGCCACCGTCGCAGCGCCGTACGGAGAGGCCGGAGGACGGCGGGCCGGGCCGGCAGCGTGAGATGCACGTCAGCGCCCATGGTGACCGTGCGGAGCGCCAGGAGCGCGGCGTCATCGCCCGCGTCGCGTCCGGCCATGGCCCCCGCCATCACGCGATCACACAGGCTCTCGAGGTCGTCGGGCGCGTCGGCCAGCACGCGACGTATGCGGGCCAGCCCGTCGTCGAGCGACGTGTTGCGGTCCTCGACCAAGCCGTCGGTGTACAGGACGACGGTGGACCCCGGGGTGATGGCGACCGACGACTCACTGAAGGTGGCGCCGGGTACCGCGCCCAGCGGCGGACCGAGGCCGCCCTCGGCGAAAGTCACCCGGCCGTCGGGCGTGCGGATCAGCGGCGGCGGGTGGCCGGCGTTGGCCAGGCACAGCGCCGACGACTCGGGGTCGAACACGGCGTAGGCCAACGTTGCCATGTTGTGGCTTCCGCCCATTTCGTGAGCGAGGTTGTTCAGCCGGCCGAGCAGGTCGGCCGGTCCGCACCCGTCGAACGCGTAGGCGCGCAACGCGTTGCGGAGCTGGCCCATCAGCGACGCGGCGGGAACGCCGCGCCCGACGACGTCCCCCATGGCGACGGCGAGCGTGCCGTCGGGGAAGGCGATCACGTCGTACCAGTCGCCGCCGATCTCGACGCCGGGGCCTCCGGGCACGTAGCGGGCCGCCGTCTCGATGCCGGGCACGATGGGCAACTCGTCGGGCAAGAGGCTGTGCTGGAGCGTCTCGGCCACGTCGCGCTGCTCGGCGTAGAGCCTTGCGTGTTCGACGGCCACGCCGGCCCGCCGAGCGAGTTCCTCGGCCAGGTCGACGTCGGTCTCGGCCAGCCGTCGCCCCGACTTGCGAACGGTGCCGAGAGCCAGCGCACCCAGCGGCTCGTCGCGACCGACGATCGGGACGATGACGGCCGAGGTCGGGTCGATCTCGTGCACCAGCGCGCGCTGACCATCGTCGTCGATCGCGCTGTCGACCAGGTCGGCGCCGACATCGGGTAGGAACATGGACTCACCGGATCGCATGACGAGGGCGACGGGGTGGGTGGGATGGTTGCGTTCGATCGGCGGGAAGGCGACCGAGGTGTCCTGCACATGGCCGGCGTAGGCGACGGCCTGTTCGATGAGGCCAAGGTTCGACGTGAGGTACACGACGCAACTGTCGGCAATTTCGGGGACGACTAGCCGCGTCAGCGAACCCAGCGTGCGGTCGACGTCGAGGGACGACGTGAGGACGCGGCTGGCCTCAGCGAGAAGCACGAGGCGGCGCCGGGCGGTCTCGGCCGCCTCCCGCGCTTGGCGCTCGGACTCGTAAAGACGGGCGTTGTCGATGGCGACGGCGGCGTGCGACGCGACGCCGACCACGATGCGTTCGTGCACCGCGGTGAAGCGACCCGGGTCGGGATGCCCGAAGAACAGGCCACCCAGTACCTCGCCGCTGCGTGAGCGGACCGGCACGGCCAGGTAGCTGCGCACCGGCAAATGGCCGGGAGGCATCCCGTTGTAGGGCGCGTTGTTGCCATAGCGCGGATCCTCAGTGACGTCGTCGAGCCGCATGACGTCGTCGCCCGTAAAGGTCGGGGCGAAAATCGCGGTGTTGCGCGGCATCGGAAACTTGGAGAACTCCTCCCGGGCCACGCCGGAGATCGTGTAGAGGACGTAGGACTCCCCGTCGGCGCCGACCGCGTTGTAGAAGAAGGCGCCGAACGCCGCTTCGCTCAGCTGGGTGGCCGCGTCGGTGACCCGTTGCACAACGGTTTGCAGGTCCAACTCAGCGGCCAGCGTGCGACCTACGTCGTGCAGCGTCTCGACGATCTTGGATTCTTCCCGCAAGCGGTCTTCGGCCCGGCGACGCTGGTCGAGAGCCAACTCGTTGAGTCGCCACGTGACGAGCGACGCCGCGCTGATCCCTCCGATGAACATGGCGTGGATGGCCGCCCAACGCCACGGGTGGTTCCGGGCCGCGTCGTGGTTGAAGACCGAGGCAGGGGCGATCGCTCCCATCACGCCGTGGTGCACGAGGACGTAGCCGACGGCGGCGAGGAACGGGATCCAATCCTGGTACAGCGCGACGACGCTGACCATCACGAAGAAGTGGAAGTGCATCTCGATGAGACCACCGGAAAGGTGGACAAGGATCGCCGAGGCGGTGAGCAGGCCGAGCGACGCCGTCGCCGTGCGCAACCGCCGCGAGTAGTGCGGGTAGGTGGCCACCAGCGCCGCAACCGGGAGGATGACGCTCTCCAGAAGCACATGCGCGGCGTCGAAGCCGCGGATCAGCGCGTAGATCGGCACGGCGAGTGCGTGCAGCCACAAAAGGATCACGATCCCGCGATGGCGCGGCCACCACATCTCGTCGGGGAGCGTGCTCCCGCGAGGGAGGAGCCCCCGCCAGCTCTCGAGTCGATTACGCAAGCTGCAGCTGCCCCTGCCCTGTCGTCGAAGTGGCGCCCACGAAGGGTACCGACTGCACCGGGTCAGATCAGCAGGGTCGCAAGATGGGGCGGCAGTCGCGGGTCGGCGGCGGCGGCGAATCCCCCGGAGGCGTTGTCGGGTCGTCCGTCGGGCCCGGGTCGGGCGGCTGATCGGCCGGCGGGGCGGGCGGCGGTGCGC
>JACDEA010000372.1 GCA_013816725.1 Actinomycetota bacterium | reverse complement strand
GGTCAGCACGGCGGCGACCATCGGCAGCGCACTGGGCACGTTCACGTCGATCGTGTCGCGGTTGGTCCCGGTGCCACCGTTGGTCGGCCGCATCCGCGTCGCGAGTACGCCGAGGAGCAGCCAGGCCAGCGGGTCCAGCTCGGCCAGCGGGAAGAGGAACAGCAACTGCGCGCCGTAGGCGAGGAGGCCGACGGCGATCGCGGCGTCGGTGGCGTCGCCCCGCCGGAGCGCAGCCACGACGATCGCGCCGGCGGCGAACAACAGCGCGACGTAGGCGAGGGCCCCGAGCACCCCCGTCGTGGTGGCCACGTCGAGGATTGCGTTGTGGGCGCGGTCGGGCAACGGGTCGCGGCCGTGGGCCTTGTCGTAGGCGGCGTCGACGCGTTCGTGGAACACGATGCGGTAGCCCTCGGGGCCGACACCCAGGAGCGGATGGGCGGCTACCACGCGAGCGGCGACACGCCACTCGTCGAGGCGGCCGCGCCCCCCGCCGTCCTCGTCGGTGAACACCTTGGCAACGCGGTCCGCGGTACCGGTCACGAAGATCAGCGCGACGAGCCCGAGCGCAAAAGCCGCCGCCAGCCGGATGAGCCGGCGCCGGGTGGCGGCGACCACGGCAAAGGCCACGAGGGCGCCGACCCACGCGGCGCGGGCCCCTGTCGCCGCCAACACGACGACCAGGACGGGCGCCAGCCATCGCCACCGCACCACCGCGATGGGGCCGACGAGAACGACGGCGGCTCCCAGGTAGGCCGACGAGCCCAGCGGGCCGACCACCCGGCCGGCGGTGCCGGCCAGCGCGACCGGCTTCCAGCCGAGCAGTTCGGCAACCGACCAGACGCCGATCACCGCGCCGGCGACCGCGGTCGCGGTGAGCAGCGTGGGCGCCGGCGACCGGCGGTCCACTGCAGTTCGGTCATCGAGGTTCTGGCCGACGACGAACAGCAGCGCGCACAACAGCCACGTCAGGGCGCCGAAGTGCCGCTCGGGCGTGCCGGTCCACGCGTAGAGCGGGTCGGCGCCGAAGAGGGCGGCGACAACGACAATCGCGAGGAACGCCATCCACATTTGCGCCGGCCGGCGGGCCACGGTGATGCGCCTGCGCAGGACAACGGCGGCCAGTGCGAGCGTCGCCCCCGTCAACAACGCCCACTTCACCGGCCCGAACGGCGCCAATCCCCCCGGGTCGACCACGGCCAAGCTCAGCGGGACCAGCGCCACCAGCGCGCGCCCCAAGAGCACGTGTCGGTGCTCAGTTACCGAAAAACGCGACCTCACACCGACACACGGCTTTCATGCGACCTCACACCGACACACGGCTAGGTTCGCTCGACCCGCGTGACCGGCTGGCCCGGTCGCCAGGTCTCAATCACGAGCCGGTCGCCGTCGGGGTGCAGCGACGTGAGCACGGCCTCCCCGATCTCGAGCTGGAACAGGTGGTGTTCGCCTCCGTGCTCGACCTCGACGGCCCGGCCGGCCAGCTTGGCGTCGCCGCCCGCCATCGACCCGTCGCCGGGGTGGGCGTGAAGAGCGAAACGCGGATCACGCAAGAGGTCCTCTGCTTTGCGGGCCCCGGCCATGCTGCCGAGGGCCAGACCGCCGTCGTCGCGGAAGTCGACCTCGGTTCCGCTCACGCGCGGTGACCCGTCGACGCGCACGGTGGCTAACACGTGGTGGATGGCGGAACGGAACCGCGCCTCCACCGCGGCGGCCAATTCGGGAGCTTCCTGGACGAATCGTTGCCACGTCACCAGCAGAAGTCTTAGTCGCCCGCGTGATGGGTATCTCGCGCGACGTGACCGGCCCGCAACGACTGCGCCCGCTGCAGGCCCGGCGGGCCGGCGTCACGCCCGGGTGTCAGACCTGCGGGCGGTGGCCGGCGATGTCGGTGAAGTTCCGCCAGTGCACCGGCGTCGTGCTGGCCTTGCGCATCGAGACGTTCACCGGGCGGTACTGCCGCGACTGCGCGATGGCCACCTTCCGGCGGACGACGGCGCGCACGCTCGTCGCTGGATGGTGGGGGCTCTTCGCCTTCTTCGCCAACTGGTACGTGCTGGCGACCAACGTGTGGCAGTACCGCCGGGTCCTCGACCTGGGCCGGCCCCGGTAGTAGCTCGGCTGACGCTTACGCGGCTCGGCGCAGCTCCGCCGCCGCGGCGATGCGCTCGCGGATGACCGGGATGGCGTCGAGCAGACTGGCGAACTCGCGCCGGTTCTGCACCAGCACCCGCACCTCGGTGACGGCGCGGACGGTGGCGTTGCGGGGGCCGTCGTCGAGCAGTGAAAGCTCGCCGACGAAGTCCCCCGGGTGGAGGCGGGCGACCTGGCGGCCACCCCGGCAGACGGCGACTTCGCCGTCGGAAATCACGAAGAACTCCCGTCCGACGCCGCCCTCAGCGATGAGGTCGGTACCGGCGGGCAGCTCGATCTCGGTGAAAAGCCGGTCGATGGCTGCGAGTTGGTTGGGCCTGAGCCCGTCGAATAGCTCGACGTCGTGCAGGCGCTCCCAGGCATGGGGACGGATCACGGCGCCTCCTTTGGGGGTCGTGGGTGTGCTTGCAAATGTTAGCACGCTTATACCAACCGTTAGCGCCCCGCGAACCATCCCCCGGCTACTTCTTGATCGCTTCGAGGGCGAACTCGAGGCGGATCTTCTTGCCGACGACCACGCCTCCGGCCTCGACGGCCACATTCCAGGTCAGGCCGAAGTCCTCTCGGTTGACCTCGGTCGAGGCCGAGAACCCGATGCGCTCGTCGCCGAAAGGCGTCACCGTGGCGCCCTCGAAGTCCACGTCGAGCACCACCGGGCGGGTGACGTCGCGCACGGTGAGGTCGCCGGTGACCTTCCACTTCTCGTCTTCGACGTTCTCGACCCCGGTGCTGCGGAACGTGATGGTCGGGTAGGTCTCGGCGTCGAAGAAGTCGGGGCTGCGGAGGTGTTCGTCGCGGGCGGACTCGCCGCTGTTGACGCTGGCCGCCGCGATCGTCACCTCGACCGAGGAGTCCTCGGGCCGCTCGGCGATGGTGATGTCACCGGAGACGTCGGTGAACGTGCCGCGGACCTTCGAGATCATGAGGTGGCGGGCCACGAACTCGACGGCGGTGTGGGAC
>JACDEA010000371.1 GCA_013816725.1 Actinomycetota bacterium | reverse complement strand
GGCTCTTCGACGGTGATGATCGGAGCGGCCGAGGCGACGGTGGTGCCGGCGTCGAGGTTCATGAGGCGGACGCCGGTAGCGGACCTGCCCTGGGATGAAATCCCACGCACCTCGATGCGGTTGGCCACACCGGCCGACGACACCATGAACACGTCGTCGTCGAGCCCGACCATGAAGGCCCCGACGACGTAGCCCTTCTTGGCGGTCAGCTTGATGCCGATGACGCCCTGGCCGCCCCGGCCCTGGGCGTTGAACTTGTCGAGCTGCGTGCGCTTCCCATAGCCGTTGTCGGTGACGATGAGGATGGCGACGTCGTCACGGGCGACGTCGCACGACACCACTTCGTCGCCGCTCTTGGCCTTGAGCTTCATGCCCCGGACCCCCGCCGCGCTGCGGCCCATCGGGCGCACGTCGTTCTCGTTGAAGCGGATGGTCATGCCCATGCGGCTCACCATCAATATGTCGTCGTCGCCACTGGTGCGGATCACCTTCACCAGTTCGTCGCCGTCGTGGAGGTTGATAGCGATAAAACCCTCGCGGCGGCTCTTGTCGTATTCGCTGAACACCGTCTTTTTCACCGTGCCGTTCTTGGTGGCGAAGAACAGGTAGCTGTGGTCGTCGTACTCACGGGTGTCGATGACGGCCTGGATCTTCTCGTGGTTGGCCAGCGGCAGCAGGTTGACGATGGCCGTCCCGCGCGCTGTGCGGTCCTTCATGGGGATCTCGTGGACCTTGAGCCGGAACACGCGGCCCCGGTTCGAGAAGAACAACAAGTAGGCGTGCGCGGTGGTGTGCACGACCTGGTTGATGATGTCTTCCTCTTTGAGGTTGGCCCCCTGCACGCCGCGACCGCCCCGGCCCTGCGTGCGGAACTGACCGGCCTGGGTGGTCTTGACGTAGCCGGCCCGCGTCATCGTGAATACGAGCGGCTCGTCGTCGATGAGGTCTTCGATCCCGATGTCGCCGGGGTCGAAGGTGATCTCGGCCCGGCGCGGCGTGGCGAACTTCTCCCTGATCTCGCTCAGCTCGGTCTTGATGACGCCGCGCAGCCGGGCCGGGTCGTTGAGGATCGCTTGCAGCTCGGCGATCTCGGCCCGCAGACGCTCCATCTCCTCTTTGAGCTCGGCGCCGTTGAGCCGGGTGAGCATCACGAGACGCATATCGAGGATGTGGTTGGCCTGGATCTCACTGAACTCAAACGGCTGAGCCATGAGCCGATCGCGCGCCGCGCCGCGGTCGTCGGACGCGCGGATGAGCGCGATGATCTCGTCGATCTTGTCGAGAGCCTTGATGAGCCCCTCGACGATGTGCGCCCGGGCCAGCTTTGCATCGAGGCGGAACTGCGAACGTCGGGTGATGACTTCGACCTGGTGACCGATGTAGGCCTGGAGCGCCTGGACAAGGTTGAGCGTGCGGGGAACGCCGTCGACCAACGCCACCATGTTGACTCCGAAGCTGGTCTGCAGCCCCGTCTGCTTGAACAGGTTGTTGAGGACCACGTTGGCGTTGGCGTCGCGCTTGAGGCCGATCACCAGCTTGGTGTCGTCACCGGCGGAGAGGTCGTCGACGCTGCGGATGCCGTCGAGTTCGCGGGCGTTCACCAGGTCGGCGATGCGGGTGGTGATCGTGGCCATGCTGGCCTGGTACGGCAACTCGTTGACGACGATCTGCATGCCGTTCTTGGTCTCGTCGATCTCGGCCCGGGCCCGCATCCGGATCGAGCCGCGGCCGCTGCGGTACGCGTCGATGATCCCGGCTCGTCCGAGGATCAGCGCGCCGGTGGGGAAGTCGGGCCCCTTGACGAACTCCATGAGATCGTCGGGCGTGGCGTCGGGGTGGTCGATCAGGTGCACGACGGCGTCGATGACCTCGCCCAGGTTGTGCGGCGGGATGTTGGTGGCCATGCCGACGGCGATGCCCTGGCTGCCATTTACCAACAGGTTGGGAAACCGGCTGGGGAGAACGGTGGGTTCTTGGAACTCGTTGGTGTAGTTCGGCGCGAAGTCGACGGTGTTCTCGTCGATGCCCGCCAACATCTCGCTGGCCAGAATGGCCAAACGCGCTTCGGTATAACGCGACGCGGCCGCGGAAAAGTCGGGGCTCCCGTAGTTGCCGTGGAAGTCGATGAGCGGATCGCGTAGCGCGAACGGCTGCGCCATCCGCACCAGCGCGTCGTAGATCGACCCTTCGCCGTGCGGGTGGAACTTGCCCATCACTTCGCCGCTGACTCGGGCGGACTTCATGCGCGGACGGTCGGGCCGCAGCCCGAGCTCGTGCATGGCGTAGAGGATCCGCCGGTGGACCGGCTTGAGCCCGTCGCGCGCGTCGGGCAGGGCGCGCTGCATGATGACCGACATGGCGTAATCGAGGAAGGAGCGCTCCATCTCCTCTTGGATCTCGATCGCCTCGATGTTGCCGCCGAGCAGCGTGCCGTCGCTGCCGTCGTTGCTCGGCGTGTTGCCGTTACCGCTCGCGTCACTCATTAGATATCGAGGAACCTCACGTCCTTGGCGTTGGTGACGATGAAGTGCTTGCGGGACTCGACGTCCTCACCCATGAGGATCGAGCACACCTGATCGGCCAGCGCGGCTTCTTCGGCGGTGACCTGCAACAGCGTGCGGTGTTCCGCCGCCATCGTGGTCAGACCAAGCTCGTCCCAGTTCATCTCGCCCAGGCCCTTCAGTCGGGCGAACTCATTCTTGTGGTTCGGGTTGGCTCCGAGGAAGGCTTGCCGCGCCGTCTCGTCCTTCAGGTACACGGTTTCCTTGCCGACCAGCGTCGAGAACAACGGCGGTTGCGCGACATAGACGTGGCCACCTTCGATCAGCGGCTTCATTTGCCGGTAATAGAACGTGAGCAGCAGCGTGCGGATGTGGCTGCCGTCGACGTCGGCGTCGGCCAGGATGACGACCTTGCCGTAGCGGATCTTCTCGACCTCGAACTCCTCGCCCAGCCCGGCGCCGATGGCGGTGATCATCGTCTGCACCTCGAGGTTCTTCAGCATCTTGTCGATGCGGGCCCGCTCGACGTTGAGGAACTTGCCCCGGATCGGCAGGATGGCCTGGTTCTCCGGATTGCGGGCCCGTACCGCTGACCCACCGGCGGAGTCGCCC
>JACDEA010000015.1:9257-15719 GCA_013816725.1 Actinomycetota bacterium | reverse complement strand
TAGAACGACTCCAGCACGCACACCGTCTCGGCCGCGACCAGATCAGTGAGCAACAGCTCTCGCTCGGAGCCGAGATAGGCAGTCGCTCGCCTTGCCAGATCCGCCGGGTCGCCCGTCAGATGGCGAACGAGGACGTTGGTGTCGACGAACGCGCTCAACGGCGCGTCGCCGCTCGATCAGCTCTCGTGCGCCGGATCACCTCATCCCAAGCGACATTGCGCTTCGCCGCGGGCACACGGACCGTCCCGGCCAGGGCGAGGAAGTCCGGTGTCCGGGCAAGGACCGCCCGGTTGCCCTCCACTCGGAAGACGACCTCGTCGCCCGCCTTGATGCCGAGCGCGTCACGTACCGCCTTCGGGACGGTCACCTGCCCCTTCGATGTCATCTTTGCTGCAGCGTCCACGAACGCCCTCCTTACTTACGAGATGAGGTAAGGATACCCCGCATCGACGGCCTGTCCCAGATCAGCGGGCGGCAGTGTTGGATTCGCGGAGCCGTGCCTAACGTGCGGAGGTGGAACGCTGCGAGGAGTGTGGATTCGAATACGAGCTCAACGATGCAGCCCGGGCGGGTCAGTCGATCGTCGAGGGCGGGGTCGAATTCGCTGCCGTCCTCGGCAACCAGACACTTGATCTGACAACGAGGCGGCAGGCGGCGACGTGGTCACCGCTCGAGTACGGCTGTCATCTGCGTGATGTGCTGCTCGTGCAGCGTGAGCGAGTTCTTGCTGCGCGGCGCACCGACACGCCGTCGTTTGATCCGATGGGCAGGGACGAGCGCGTCGAGCATGACGGCTACGCGGACCAAGATCCGGTGATCGTGGCGCGACAACTCAGTGAGGCAGCGCGAATGTTCGCCAACGTCCTCGCCCGCCTCGGGACTGAGGATTGGGACCGGACCGTGATCTACAACTACCCGACCCGTCTTGAGCGGCCGCTACGATGGGTCGCGGTGCACACCGTGCACGAGGTGCGCCACCATCTGCTCGACGTTCGTCGACAGCTGGCATGAGCCGCCTCCATTCCACCGCCCCAGTGAACGGTCGCCATCCGTCACTCGACGGGTTTGCCGGCCTCCTTCCAGGCGTTCATTCCGCCATCGAGGTGGGCGACGTTCGAGTAGCCCATGTCCCGGAGGGTGGCGGCGGCAAGCGCCGAACGACCACCGCTGGCGCAGTGCACGATGATTCGCTTGTCGGGGTCGAACGGCTCCTGGTGGTACGGACTGGTGGGATCGGCCCGAAACTCGAGCATCCCGCGCGGCACGTGCACCGCGCCGGGAATCCGGCCGTTCGCCTCCAGTTCGGGGGTGTCGCGGACGTCGACGAGTGCAGTGCCCGCCGCCATCTCCTTCTCGACCTGGTCGGGCGCCAGGTTTTCGATCCGTGCCCTGGCTTCGGTGACCATCTCGCCTGCGGTCTTGGTCATGATTCTCCTCCTGCTTGCGACTCCGTTTGACCACACCCCGACGAACGCCGAAGGAGCCTTCGCGTGTCGATGCCGACCCCAGCATCGCACCCATTCTGCATCTTCGTGCGCAGTCTCTCTTGCGGGGTGAGGGGCCAGACTGGACCGCCTGGAATGGCGCAACGCCGATCCGCGCCCGGGCGCTTCGACGTCGCCAGGACCGCGCACATACTCGGCGATCTGCTCGCGGCGGGGCCCGCCGAGAGGTGTCACAGAACGCGCGGCCGAACCACGGGCCGATCGCGTCACATCGTCGGCTCGGCGACCCACGCTGGGTGGCAAGCGCGATAGCTCATCGCCGTGGGCGAATGGCCATCCGCACAACGACCTCGTCGCCGACTGCGAGGTCGGTGGGCTTACGCACGGCGGCCTTCAGCGGCAGCAGGTAGCCCCCGTCCTTCGGGAACAGCGATGTCTCGAAGCTCATGTCGCCGATCCGCGCCTCGACCCGGATGACGCCCAGCCGTAGGTCGCCATCGCAGCTACCTCGCGGACGTCCGCGGCCGCGTGGTCCGGCAGCGGGACGAAGTAGTACGGCGGCAGACCGCGCCATCCGACGATCCGGCCGTCGAAGGTGACTTCCGCGAGAGTCAGTGCCGGTCCTCGATGACCGCCAGATCGCGCTCGGCGAACATGCGGTGCCACCACTCCTCGTTGAGGACGACGAGCAGACACTCGCGGACCGCGAACGTGTCGCCCTCGTCCGGCCAGCCGGGCCCGACGAGCGGTGTAGTGCGGCTGTCGAGCTGCTCGTCGGTCAGGCCGTCGACGGCCCGCCGCATCAGCGCCATCGCGTTCCGTCGCAACGTCAGCGCCTGGTCGAGTGAGGGCTGCGCGTCGCGGTCGTGTGGCACTCCCGGCCGCGGGGTCATCTGGTCCCAGGGCAGCGATAACGGATGCCACGGACTCGGGTCGCCAAGAATGCAGCGGCCGACCCACGACTCGGTGGCGAACGCCAAGTGCCGCAGCGTTTGGATGAACGACCACTCGCCGCCGACCGACTCGTGCAGCAGCGCCGGCGGCAAGCGGCGAGCACGCTCGACCGTCGACTGCCACCGCTGCTCGTTGAGATCCCACGCCTCGCGGAACCCGTCGGCTGCGGTGGGCCGGAACTTCGGGCGGTCGGGATGCCGGCGATCCAGCTCGGCCTCGACGAGCGGCACGACGTCGATGCCGTTGACGACGAGCCGGAGAATCTCGCCGTCGATGGTCATGGAGGAGGTCTCGACACCGCGCATGACCACCCCATGGAGGTCGCAAGCGCGGAACGTCGCTCCGTTGAGACGCACCGTGGTGAACCGTGCGTCCGTCATGTCGAGGCTCTTGAACTCCCTGCCGCGCTGGTCGGCGGCGTCTCGGCCAGTCATGGCGCCAACGCTAGTGAGGCGTCTTCGGGCGCTGCAGACAGGAGTTGGATCACGTGCATTCGCCTTCGCGGCTCGTGGCCGAAGGATCAGCGCAGCCCGAGCACGGTGATCAACGCGTCGTCGACACCCCACAGCTCTTCGCGTGTGAGATGCCCAGCCAGCTCGCCCAGTCGTTGCGCGTCCACGGCGCCGACCTGCTCGACCAGCACACGCGTCGTTTCGCCCGCCGCTTCGATCTCCGGGCGAAACGACGCGGCGCGGGCGCTGCGAGACGTCGGCGCGACCAGCACGACCGAGCGGGGCAGGAACTCGTCGGCTTGAACGACAACGCCAAAGCGGTCGCCGTGCTGCTCGTGGCCGACGCCCTTGGGCAGCCTGAACCGGTAGAGATCACCTCGAAGCACGCAGAGACTCCATCAGGCTTGCGACTTCGAGCATCTCCGCCCGATCGGCGTCGTCTGCCTCTAGCGCGGCAACCTCAGCTGCAAGCTCAGACCGCCGCCGCACCCGTCGCGCTGACTCGATGAGTGCGGATCGGATGGCTTCCGACCGTGATAGGCCTGCCGCTTCGAGCGAACGCAGGGCACGTTCGGCTTCGTCGTCGAGGCGGACGGAGATCGCATGCGCCATCCCGAAATTGTATCACGAAATGTGATACCGCCCACCCGGCCTTGCCTCGGAGCACTTTGAGGCGAACTCACCGTGGTGCGATTCGATCTGCCGTCGCCCCGGCGATGACCGCCCCAAACGCCGGCTCACGGTGCGGCGTCCATCCGGCGGCGCAACTCGCCGATACCGCCATCTCGCTCCTCGTCGACGCCCTCCCGGACGCCGTAGATGATGGCATGGACGCTTCCCATCCAGCGGTAGAACCACATGCGCCGGGCGGCCTCACCGCCAACGTCACGGCCATGCGCGAGTTGCTCGGTAACGCCGCTTCCGACTGCATAGCGGAGTGGCACGAAATCGATGACGGGATCCCCGATCCAGGCGCTCTCGAAGTCGATGATCCCGACAGGCGCCCCGACGGTCTCGTCGTAAAGGATGTGCTCGAGCCCGAGGTCGTTGTGAACAAGGCACGCCGGGAACTCAAGCCGAGCGTTCACGAATCGATCGAACTCTCGCGCGACGGCGCCGGCCAGATCCGACGGCATGACCGGCAACGCGTCGCGCTCTATGACGGGCCAGAGCGATTCAAGATGTCGCCACCAGGCGGTCTCGGCCGGGGCCGCAGCGAGAAGTTGTGCCGCGTGATCGACGGGGAAAGCGTGAAGCTCCGCGAGCATCTGCGCGATCACGCGCACGGCCTCGGGTGTGGCGTCGGCAGGTGACAACCCGCGCCCGGGAATCCTTCGATACACGAAGAACGGTCGGTCGTTCCACTGACCGCTGAGGGTCGGCTGCGGCACGCGAAACGAGAGCGTTGTCGCCAACTCCGGAAGCAGGGCAAGCTCGCGTTCGGCGGCCACAGCGGTTTGACCGGTCCGTGGAAACCGGGCGATCCATTCGCCGTCGACGTCGAAGGTCCAGAATGCCCAGCCGCCGACGATCTCGCGGACGCTCGACGCTGGCAGCTGATGCTCTCGCAGCACCGCCCGCGCGGTCATCTCGTCCACAGCGCGACGGTAGCCAGGACGGACGTGCCCCTCGCTGCTCACTCGCACGGCGTCAAGCACCTCGCGCATAGCGTTTCGCTGTGCCTCGGTCCAGGGCTGTGACACCTCCCAGCGGTTGTCGTCAAGGTCGTAGAACCAGAAGAACGCGTTGTTCGCGCTGGACCGCAACGGGTCGACACGGACGCCTTCGGAGACGAGGCGAGCATGGAGCGCGTCGATGTCACCGCCGTAGACGAAGATCAGATACGAGTTGCGGTCGTTTTCTTCGGCATTGCGCGCCTCGCCGTCGGCGAGCTGCCAGGCGGTGATGATCATCCCCGCCACCGTGTAAGCGGCGTATGGCGGGGTGTTTCCGTCAGCACCCATGTGAAGCGGCTCGAGGCCCAAATGCTCGCGGTACCAGTCAACGGCTCGCTCGAGGCTCGCGACGCGGATGGCGACGGTAGCGAGCTCAACCTCGTCGCCGAAGACAGGACGCGCTGTCACGCCAACGAGCCTTGCACCTTGGACCGAGCCTCGCCCCATATCGCCGGTTGCGTTCCTCCGCCGGAGAGTTGCTTCGGTCGGTACAACGTTCCCGCACGCGGCGGACGCGCGCTAGCTCGCGTCGTGGGCATGGACTGCGCCGAGCTGGGCGCGTCCTTGTTCACCGCGGACCGTCGCAGGGAGACCTTCGACCGACACGCCGCCTACGTGATTGTCGCCTTCGTCGCTGGAGACTGAGGGCTCCCACTCCGCAAGCGGCACTTTGGCAACGCTGCCGGACGATTAGGCGAGCGTTGTGGGATTCCGATCGCGACAGGTCGCCGTTCGTCCGGCGGCGACCTGAACCGTCGTCCGTGCGCGCGCGAGAGACAACACCTCGGCAGTCTGCGAGCTGTCAGCTGCATCACCCAGCCGGCGTTAGGTGACGCCTCCGTCCGACCACTGATGCGGGGCCGCTGGTCTCGAGACACGCCCGCGGGCAAGCTGTGCCGATGGGCGTGGCGGTTCGGTACGACGTCGGGGATGGCTTGACTGCAATTGACAGCGACGTTCAACCGCTCGTCGCGGGACTTCCCTCGACGCCCGTGGAGATCTGTGCCGTCGCCCAGGGCCTGGTGATGCTTCCGAACCTCGCGGCCGGGTTCGGCATCCACGAGGAGCGTCAGGAGGAGCGGTCGATCCATGCGGTCAGCGACATCCTGCGGGTCCTGCGCCGGCACGATGACCGGGGAGTCGAGAAGCCCCGCTCCGAGTCGAGTCGCGTTGTCGGGACGTGCAGACATTTCGCCCTGCTCGCCTGTGCGTTCCTTCGACACCGCGGGATCCCAGCTCGGTGCCGGGCAGGGTTCGCGTCGTACTTCGTGCCCGGCAGCTTCCTGGACCACTGGGTGATCGAGTATCGGCATTCCGTCGAGCCACGGTGGGTGCGGGTCGATCCCGAGATCCTCAGCTTCGAGTACGTCGCCGCACCCGATGATCTCGCGGAAGGTGAGTTCCTCACCGGCGGTGAAGCATGGAGGACGTGCAGAGAGGGTCGGGCCGATCCGTCGACCTTCGGCGTTGACGGAGTCCCGGGGAACTTCGGCATCGGCGAAATACGAGGGAACCTGGTCCGCGACCTCGCCGCGCTCAACAAGGTCGAGACGCTGCCGTGGGATGAATGGGGTCGCATGACGGCGTCATACGCCGGTGAGACCGGCGCCGACTATGACGAACTGATGGACATCATTGCTGGTGCTTGCGCATCCGGTGACGAGGCTGCGATCGCCACGCTGTACGCCAGTCACGATCTCGCGGTGCCGCCCGGACAGTTCTGAGGCCAGAGCACGGTGATTCGGCGCACGAGGTCTGATCGAGCGGCGACGCGCCGTTGAGCGCGTTCGTCGACACCAACGTCCTCGTTCGCCACCTGACGGGCGACCCGGCGGATTTGGCAACGCGAGCGACTGCCTATCTCGGCTCCGAGCGAGAGCTGTTGCTCACTGATCTGGTCGCGGCCGAGACGGTGTACGTGTTGGCGTCGTTCTA
>JACDEA010000015.1:0-9247 GCA_013816725.1 Actinomycetota bacterium | reverse complement strand
GGTCGCCTCCGCGGTGCGATCGCTGATCGCGTTCGACTCGATCGTGTGCGTGGATCCGGCGCTCCTGCTCCGGGCCATCGAGGTGTACGAGACCGACCGCATCGACTTCGCCGAGGCATACCTCGTCGCGTGCGCCGAGAGCACCGGGGTCGGCCAGATGGCTTCCTTTGACCGGTCCCTCGACCGCGTGGACACGATCGAGCGGATCGAGCCGCCGACGATCTGATCGCGGCCGATCAGCCGCCAACCACGAACGCCACCACGACGTACGCCGCGTGGCCGTCGAAGTTCTGGCGACACGCCTACCGGCCCGTGCTTCGGGGACGTCGTCTGGACACCTCGGTGGCCTCGTTGGGGACTGAGCCGTGCTTCGACTGCTCGCGCGAGGATTGGAACGAAGTCGACCAATCCCCCTCGCCGGCCTGCCCCTAGTGTGTGGCGGGGAGGTGCTGATGGCGCGCTCACGTCGAAGAACAATGAGGTGGACCGCGGGCCATTCCCGTACTGCGCGCCGCTGGGGTTTCGTCGGCGTGCTGATCATCGTGCTGAGCGGCGCGGTGCTCGGCCCGTCAAGTGGCGCGTCGACGTCGGCCGCCGCCGTGGTGAAGATGATTCACTTCACCTTCGATCCCGCCACAACCACGATCGCCGCTGGGACGACCGTGACCTGGACTTACGCCGAGTCCGCCACCGACCCGATGCCGGGTTGTGAGTCCCCCCAGTTCCAGCTCGTGTCCGCGGCGAAGTGTCCAGGCCACTCCACGACGTCCGTAACCGCCGGTCCCGATGGCCAGCCCCTGTGGGACTCCGGAGTCCATCGGGCTGACGGTTTTCCGTTCTCGCACACCTTCACCACGCCGGGAACGTACGCGTACTTCTGCACGATTCACGGCGGCTCCAGCCCCAACAACCCCCTGACCGCCATGAACGGCACCATCGTTGTCACCGCGGCCAACGACAACGCAACGGCGGCGACCGCGACGAACAGCTCGAGTAGCCGCACCGGTGTCGCCGATCGGCCGGGCTCGCTTGCGCTCACGGGGGACGCCGGCTGGCTCGGACTCGGCGGCATCGCTCTGGCCATCGCCCTACTCGCGCGCCGGGCGACACGCGTCTGGGCATGAAACCTCGGCCTCGAACTTCACCTCGAGTTCTTCTGGCGGGCCTCCCCGGCGGGAGGATGACGAGCAGACGGCCAAAGCTGGTTCGCCCTCCAAGCACCGCGAGACGTCGATCGCGATCCGTCCATCAGCCGGCGTTCTGAGACAAAACAAGCTGGCCCGCAATTGGCTATCTGCTCTGGCGAGTCGAGCCTCAGACGAAGTCTTGATTTGAGGCCGCGCGGGCGACGATCAGACTGCGGCCGGAGGAAACCCTCTCGCCGATGACGTCGTAGTTGTTGGCGGCCAGGGCGGCGACCGCATCGATGCGCGGCACGTGATCGTTGGTCGAGCCGGGCCCGTGTTCGATCACTACGAGGAGGCCATCGGGCACCAGCACCCTACGTAGCTCCCGGAGCGCCTCGTCCGCGTCGGGCGTGTGGTGCAAGAACATCGAGGCGAACACGATGTCCGCCGGAGCCAACTGGGGGAGGCCGCCTGGCAACTCCGCCAGATGCGTTGACACACGGTCGGCCAAGCGAAGCTCACGCGACCGTTGCGACACCCGCCCCAGCATCGCCTCCGAAGCGTCGACCGCCACGACGTGAGCATGTGGGAAGCGGAGGGCAAGCTCGCAGGTGCCCACGCCGGAGCCACTACCAACATCGATGATGCGCTTCACTGGCCCGCTGAGCTCAGTCGCCCAGGTAGCTGCGGTGACGATGACCTCGAGTAGGCCTCGGCCTTCCTGCTCCAGCCGATCTACTTGAGCGTTCCAGTTGTGCTTATCCAAGACGAGGACAGTATTCCCGCCAAGACAACTGCCCTGCCCCCAAGGGTTCCGACCGGGTGTACTGAACAACAGGGTCGGCATTTGCCGGTTGATTTCGACTCGTGTTTTTCGGAGGCCGTGACCGTCGCGGCCGCGGCTGAACTCGATGCTCACAACCTTCCGGTCGTGGCGCTCCCAAGCTTGCCGTTCGGTCCCACGCCCGAACACCTACCCATGATGACCGCCGTCGGCACCGCTCGCCGGGGAGGACCTAGCCGCACTGGCTGCTCGGTTGCCCGCCCACCTTTCGTCCTTTCGCGCATGCACACCTGGCGACGTCAGCCGTCTTGCCGGAAGCACCTGCACGACATGGACTCGGGCCACTGGAAAGTCCGAGGTGCGAAGCGGCCGCTTGGAGGGAGAATCGGTTCGTGGGTGCGAACACGGCTGCCTCCGTGCTGAAGGCCATGGTGGCGATGTTCGCCTCCGGAGACCCATCCACCGCCTCGGCGGTCGTCGCCGAGGACTATCTCGATCACCAAGGGCTTGGCACCGGCCCGATCCAGGGGATCGAGGGCTTCGCGCTAGTCGTTCGAACGAACCACGATGCCTACAAGCATCAAGAGATATCGATTGAGGACCTGTTCGGTGTCGCAGACCGAGCTGTGGCGCGGATCAGGTGGAGGGGCCAGCGATACGACGGCGGACACGTGGACCGGGAGACCATCGACATCATCCGAGTGGCCGACGGCCGCGCCATCGAGCACTGGGGTGCACGCGCTTGACGTGGACGCCCACTGGCTGAGCCGCGCGGTACGCCAACGCAGGCAGGTCAAGCACCTCGAATCAAGTCATTCGGGCGCGGCGGAGACAGCTCCGTAGTCGTCGATCTGTCGCCTCGTACGGTCGCCCGCTCAGCACTCGGCCCGCGTACCGCCGCGTGCCGAGGAATGTGGTCGTTCACAGGCTGCTTATGTGGAAGCGTCGGCGTGGTGGAACATGCCGACATCTGGGGCGAGGAAGCAGCGCGCCGCTACGACACACCAGGCGTCGGCATGTTCGCGCCGGAGGTGCTCGGGCCGACTGTTGAGCGGCTACGTGCCCTCGCCGGCGGTGGCCGAACGCTTGAGATGGCGATCGGCACTGGTCGGGTGGCCGTGCCGCTTGCGGAGGCCGGAGTGGCCGTGGCAGGAATCGAGCTGTGTCAGCCGATGGTCGATCAACTGCGCACGAAGGTCGGCGAGGAACTCATTCCCGTCGTGTTAGGTGACATGACGACCGCGCGTGTGGACGGCAGGTTCAGCCTCGTCTTCCTCGTCTTCAACGGCATCAGCAACGTGCTCACTCAGGAGCGCCAGATTGCCGTGTTCGAGAACGCCGCCCACCATCTCGTGCCGGGCGGACGCTTCGTCATCGAGCTGTGGGTCCCCGATCTGCGACACCTGCCACCTGGACGGACCGGTTCGGTGTTTGCAGCAAAGCGCGGGTACCTCGCTGCTGACATCTTCGATGTGGTCGCTCAACACGTTGTCTCGCACCACGTCAGGTTCGACCCTGAAGGCGGTACTTCCGCGCGCATCTTCCGGAGCCCGCATCGCTATGTCTGGCCGGCCGAACTGGACGTGATGGCGCGCATCGCTGGGTTCAGTCTGGAGAGCCGCCATGGTGGCTGGTCGGAAGAACCGTTCACGGCGGAGTCCTCGGACCACGTGTCCGTCTATCGCCTCGGGTGACTTGACCCGGCTTCTCGGGAACGCGGTGGGCGCCGCTCACTGTCCGAGCGCGGCACACAACTGACTGATCCAGTGCATCGCCATGGCGCGGCCGTTCGGGAGATCGTCACCCGGCTCGCAGCGCCAGGCAGTGACCATCGCCAGCATGAGGATCCAGCACTCGCGGACCAGCGATTGATCGGCACCGGTATAGAGCGCGGCAACCTCGATCGGCGGCCCGCTCGCGTTAATGGTCGCATGGGCGATGTCGAACTCGATGGGCCCGCGACAGCAGGTCTCGAGGTCGACGAACAGCAGCCCGCCGCTCGTCCTGAGCACGTTGCCCGGGTGCGGCTCGCCGTGCAGCAGCTGCTCGGACGCACCTCGGTCGATGATCGCGCGCCTCATCGTTCTCAACGTCGTGCCGAGTAGCTCGCGATCGGCGCCGGCGATCTCAGGGTTGTTGGCGGGGTCATCGACCAGTCGCTGCGCCTCGTCGACTCGCTCCATGAAGTGCGGAAGCCAGTCGCCGGTCAAATCCGTCTGCCGCATGCCGGCGTGCAACCGCTCGAGCGCGCTCGCGTACTCGTCCGGCGTTATGTCGTGCGGCGGCACGGGTTCGTAGTAGGTCCACAGCGTGACAGCGAAGTCGTCCTGCTCGTAGACGCGCGGCTCGACGCGAGGATCGAGCGTCGCCAGCGGGGCGTCGGTCTCGGCGAGGCGCCGAGACACCTCGACCTCGAACTCGGCGCCGTTCTGCCGGGCGCGAGACGCGACACGAGCGAGTACGTGACACGGTTGAAGGCGCACCGCAAGCCGGTTCGAATCGTTCAGTACCACCGCGTCGTCGACGCGCAGGCCGCATGCGGCGGCGACCGCCGTGCACGCGGCCACCGCTCGCGGAAGCTCCGATGCGTCCACGCCCGGAACTCTAGGGAGCCGCCCGCGCTTCGAATGAATCCGGTTGACGCATCGATCATGATCGCGGAGTGTCGTGCCGATGACGCCCGCCCTTGAGCCCTCCGACGACGATGTCGCCAAGCTCGTGCAGAAGGGCTACGACGCGGTCGCGACCAAGTATGCGGCCTACGCCACGATCGCCACTGCCCACCCTCGCCACGAGTGGGTTCAGCGGTTGCTCGCTCAGCTGCGCCCAGAAAGCAGAGTCCTCGAGCTCGGCTGCGGCCCCGGGGTTCCGACGGCGGCTGCGATCGTCGGCGCCGGCCATGATCTCGTTGGTATCGACATTTCCGCCGGCCAACTCGCGGCTGCCCGCGAGCACGTCCCGTCGGCCACGTTCCTGCACGCCAACTTCCTCGATGTCGAATTGGAGCGAGGAACGTTCGACGCGGTCGTGGCGCTGTATTCGATCACCCATGTTCCGCGTCGCCATTACCCGGCGTTGTTCGAGCGCATCCGGCGATGGCTGGCGCCCGACGGGTGGTTCCTGGCGACGCTCGGGACAGGCGATAGCTCGGGATGGCTGGAGGAGGATTTCCTCGGGTTTGGCGCGAGGAGCTGGACGAACAGCTACGACCCGGCAACCACCGAGCGGCTGTTGCGCGACGCCGGTCTGTCCCTCGAGTCCGTCGCGGTTCTCGAACACGACGAGCAATGGGGCAGTGAGCGATGGCTGTACGTCCTCGCTCGGCCCGCGTAATCGTGGCGCCGAGGTACCTGTCACATAGCGCCGGATCAGCGGTACGCCCGAGCTTGAAGCTCAAAAAGTTCTGCGTAGGTTCCGCCGGCCGCAACGAGGTCGGCGTGACTGCCCGCCTCGATGATGCGGCCATCGGCCAGGACGAGGATGACGTCGGCCATACGAACCGTGCTGAACCGGTGGCTGACCAGCACCGTGATGCCGCCAGCTTCGGTCGCCGCCCGTTGGGCGGCACCGGCGAAGCGCCTGAACAGTTCGTGCTCGCTCGCGCGTCCAAGGCCGCCGTGGGTTCGTCGAGGAGCAGGAGCAGGGGAGCCTCGCGCATCATGGAGCGTCCGAGGGCGAGCTTCTGCCATTGGCCGCCGGAAAGCTCGACGCCGCCAGGAAACGTCCGGCCAACTTGCGTACGCAGGCCGTCAGGAAGACTCGCCGGCAGGTCGGCACCAGCGCCTCGTAGAAGGGCGCGCTCAATCGCCGGCACCGACTCCAGGTCCGGGAGGTAGCCGATACCAACGACTTCGCCGGCCGCCAGTTCGGGCTTGGTGAAGTCCTGAAAGCCGGCGGAGACATGTGCACGCCATTCCTCGACCGGTATGGACGTCAGCGGGACGTCATCAACGTAGATCGCGCCGACGGTCGGTTCGTAGAACCGAGCGAGCAGTTTCACGAGCGTTGACTTACCGGCACCGTTATCGCCAACGATCGCGACCGTGCTGCCCGCGGGCAGGAGCAGGTTGACGTCACTCAGCACATCGGCGCTGGTTCCCGGATAGCGGAACGAGACGTCGCGCAATTCGATCCCGCGGGCCAGCGCCGGCGGAACGGGGCGGGGCTCGGCGGGAGTGAGCGTCGAGGCACTCTCCTTGGCCCGACCGGTTATCCATGCGTAGCGGTCGGCAGCCTTGAGGCAAGTGACGAGCCAGCCGCCGAACCTAGAGGCTTGGGCGAGTTGGGTGCGCACGTTGGTGCCGAGCGTGAGAGTCAACACGACGTCGCCCACCGCGGCCTCACCGCGCCGGGCGCGGGAGGCGACCAGGGCCAGGCAGCCGATGAACGCGGCGGCGAACACGAGCCACGCCGAGTTTTCCACCAGCTGGGTGCGCAACGCGAGACGTGTCAACGCCCGGTCGATGTCGGCCCACAGCGCCCGGTGGCGATCCCTCAATGTCGTATCGAGTCCGAAAAGGCGCACCTCACCCGCCGTCTTTGCCTCGGTCGCCACCTTTTGCAGATCGAGTTGCACTCGCGACGTTTCGGCCAGCGCTTCGGAAATCTTCTCCTGGAGTCGAGTGGAACGGCTCGTGGCCCACAGGGTCGGAACCCCGGCGGCAGCGAGGAATAGGAACCAGGGAGAGACGCGTGCCAGCAGCAGCGCGGTGACACCAATCTGCACGACGACGGCAAGGTTGTAGACCAACGCGGGCACGATGCCGGCGAGCATCCACTTGGCGTTTTGAAGAAGGAGGATCTTGTCCGCGTGCTCGGGGTCCTCGAGGTGTTCGACACCGGGGATCGAGGACATGAGGTCCAGCAGATGTGACTCGAGCGCGTGACCACCTGTCTCCCGGGTGCGCATGTCGATGCGGGTCGAGAAGACGTAGAGCACCTCGGTCGCGATCCAAATCGCACCCATGACGATCGCGCCGCGCACGGCGGGGTCCAGGTCGCGGTCCGAGACACCCTGGACGAAGCCAGCAAGCGCCACCGCGGTGACGGTTGGGACGAGTTGCTGCGCGATCGTGCCGATGAAGTTCGCCGCGTTACGCCACGGGTCGGCACGAACGCAGATGGCGACGACGCTGGCCGCCGCCCGGAGCCGCTCACGCATCGGTGACCGCCTCCTCGCTGTCCACGCCCAGCTCGTCCGCGTAGCCCTCGGTAAACCTGCGGGCTTGGAGGTCGAACATCTCGGCGTACCGGCCGCCGGCTGCGACCAGCTCGGCGTGGCTGCCTTGCTCGACCACCCGTCCAGCGTCGATGACGATGATGGTGTCGGCCCGCCGCACCGTGGAAAAGCGATGGCTGATGACGAGCGTGGTCAGGCCGCCAGTGAGCTCGAGGAACCGGTCGTACAGGTCGGCTTCGGTGCGCACGTCGAGGTTGGCCGCTGGCTCATCGAGGATCAAAACGCGAGCGCCGTGCGCCGTGGCGAACAGGGCGCGAGCGATGGCGAGGCGTTGCCACTGCCCGCCGGACAGCTCGGCGCCGCCGGTGCGCTGGCGGTCCAGCGGGGTCTCCCACCCCTCGGCCAGCGCGTCGATGGTTTCCGTGATGCCCGCCCGCGTCGCTGCCGCGACCACACCGTCACGATCGTCCGCGTACTCGGGCCGACCGAGCGCGATGTTGTCGTGCGCCGAGAGGTTGTAGCGGGCGAAGTCTTGGAAGATGGCGGCGACGTTGCGCTGCCACGTCACCGGGTCGATGTCGGCGAGGTCGATGTCGTCGACGGTTATCCGGCCGCTGTCCGGGTCGCGCAAACGGCACAGCAGCTTCACGAGCGTTGTCTTGCCGGCTCCGTTGACCCCCACGACGGCGGTGCTCCTCCCTGCCTCCAACTCGAGGTCGAGGCCTTGGAACACGGGAGCCGAGCGACCTGGATACGTGAAACCCATGCTCTCGAACCGGATCCTGTGGACGGGTGCGCCCGCGGGCAGGACACGAACTGCAATCGACGGTTGTGTCGCCGCCGAGGCCGCCTCGAGATCACCGAGAGCGCCGAGGCAGGCCAGACCGGCGTGGATGCGGCGGTCGAGGTCGCTGATGCCGCCGATGAAGACGACCTGTCGCACCGCGGTCGCATAGACGGTCACCTCGGCAAGCGAAAGGCGCCCGGCCACACCGTCGCGGGCGATGAGCACAAATGCCACGGTCATCAGGGTTCCGGGCACAGCGGCGATGACGACCATGAACATTCGCCCGGAACGCCACGCGGCAAAGACCGGTGTCATCGCGGTGGTCCACGTGTCGTGGAAGCGCTCGCCAAGCCACCCCCCGAGCCCGAACACGCGGACCTCCTTCGCCGGTGCGGCTGCGACGCCGAGCATCCGGAGATACGCGGATCGGCGCAACTCCGTACTCCCCAAAAAGATCGCTCTGGTCGCCTCCCGGTAGAAGCGTTGCCACACTCCGAGCATCGCAACGGGAGCGGCGATGAGCGCCACACCGATCCACCAGTGGAACCGCAGCAGGATCAATCCTGAGACGAGCGATACAAGGCGGCTCGACCAAGTGGCGACCATGGGCGGGACGACCACACCCGGGGTCTCGCCGTTCGTCGTCGCGCCAGTGGCCTGAGCGATCACATCAAGGGTGCCGGACTCCTCCAAATGCGCCGTCGACGAGGGCCCGCCGACCGCGGCCATGACGCGCAGCAACACGTGCTCATCGACTCGCCTGGCCAACGCCTGCGTCGCGGTGTCGAGCACCGGTACCACGAGCTGCTGGCACGCGTAGACGACAGCGAGGACGACCAACGCCGACCACAACCGCGACGATCCGGCCGGATCGCCACCACTTCGCACCGCGGCCGGCAACGCACCGACGAACCGACCCCCTGCCACGATGAACGCCGTCGGGATACCCACAGCTACCACCAGGTTGAGCGCGGCTGCCGCCGTTAGCCCGCGGTGCACCCGCGGGAGTAGCCGCAGCAAGCGCACGGTCTCGGATGAACGAAGTCGCCGAGGGTCTATGTGGGAGAACAGACCCGGTACGACATCAGCAGACTCATGATCACCCGCCACCAACTCGCGTCCTCCCAGCCGCCAAAACACAGGCTACGAGCCACGGGGGGCCACGGCAGCGATTTTCTGGTGCCGAAGGTGTCCGCGGTGGACCATCCCGGCGGGGATGATCTCGGGCCTTCTGCGCGGATTCAGGTGCGCCTGTCGCACCTGCGATCTTCGAGCACATCCCTAACACCTGTCGCGAGACATCCCTAACAGCCCAGGTGTGGGCCGTGACCCTTGGTCATGGCCAGAAGGGAAGTGCCCATGAGTGTGCG
>JACDEA010000370.1 GCA_013816725.1 Actinomycetota bacterium | reverse complement strand
CCGGCCGGAATCACACTCTCGACGACGCGCCTGGTCCTCCCCGCCACCGTTCCGATCGACACCCTCGCCGCCAGCGACCAGCGGCTTCGGCCCGAGGATCCGCACTGGCCGCTCATCGCGATGACGCTGCTGACCCAGATCGCTCTGGGCGCGGTCGCCGCGACGGTGCTGGCCGAACTGCTGCTCGGCGCACATCGCGCCGGCGCCCTGACGGGCGGCGCGCTGTGCGCAGCGGGGGCCGGTGGGCTGGCGATGGCCGTATCGCTGCTCCACCTGGGTCGCCCGATCCAGGCCTGGCGGGCATTGCGGAACCTGCGCACGTCCTGGCTGAGCCGCGAGGTTGCTCTGTTCGGCTTGTTCTCGGTCGGGGCCATCGCGTACGCGGTGGCGTGGTTCGCAGGGCTGCCGACCCTCGGCCTCGGGCTCCTCACGGTCGGGCTGGGTGCGGCCGGCGTCTACGCCAGCGGTCGGCTCTATCTCGTCCCTGCCCGGCCCGTGTGGAACTCGCCCCGCACGCTGGTCGCCTTCTTCGCCACCGCGCTGGCGATGGGGCCGCTCGTCGTCGCGCTCGCCGTCGACCGGCCGGCGTTCGGTGGGGTCGGTGTCCGCCTCCTACTCACCGCGGCGGCGGCGGGCACGGTGGCACAGCTGTTCGTGTACCAGGCGCTCATCGAACGGGTCGCGAGCCGCGGCGAGCGGGAATACCGCGGCACAGCCCGGCTGCTGTTCGAACACTTCCGCGCTGTCTTCTTCATGCGGATCGCCTTTGCGGCGGCCACGTGCGCCCTCGTTGCCCTCGCCACCCTCGGCGCGGCGTCGGCCGGCGTTCTCGCCGGCGCGCTGGCCTGCGCAGGGGCCGGCGAGCTGATCGGGCGCTACCTCTTCTACGTGACGGTCACGCCGATGTCGACGGCGGGAACCTTCTTCCGATGACCAGCGTTACCGCGTCGTCGCTGTCGCGGATGCTCGGACTCGGAACCGCCGCCGGGGAGTACGCCTACGTCGACGACGAGTCCTTCGGACCGACCAGCGTCACCCGGTCGGCCGACGCGTGGTTCAAGACGACGTGCGGTTACTGCTCGGTGGGCTGCGGCATGGTGATCGGCGTCCGCGAGGGGCGCGCCGTCGCGGTCAAAGCCGACGCCGATCATCCGGTGAACCTCGGCCGGCTGTGCCCGAAGGGGCTCAGCGAGCATCACGCCATCCATGTCGACGGTCGGCTGACGTCGCCCCGTATCCGGGTCGGCAAAGGCCGGCCGCAATGGGATGTGGGCTGGAACCGGGCGATGCAGGTGATGGCCGACGGCTTTCGTGGCGTACTGGCCGAGCACGGGCCCGACGCGGTGGCGGTGCTCAGCACCGGCCAGTTGGTGACCGAGGAGTTCTACACACTCGGCAAGCTCGTGCGCGGCGGCCTCGGGCTGCGGCACTACGACGGCAACACCACCCTGTGCATGTCGAGCGCGGTGTCGGGCTACAAGCGCAGCTTCGGCAGTGACGGCCCGCCAGGGTCCTACGCCGATATCGACGCGGCTGACTGCATCTTCCTGGTCGGGGCCAACGTGGCCGACAACCATCCGCTCCTCGCGCCGCGGCTGTTGGCCAACGGCGACGCCACGCTCATCGTCGTCGATCCGCGCGTTACCAAGACCGCGATGATCGCCGACCTGCACCTGGCGATAAAGCCGCGCAGCGACGTCACGCTGCTGAACGGGATCCTGAAGATCCTCATCGACGAGGACCTGATCGACGGCGAGTACGTCGCCGCGCATACCGAAGGATTCGAGGAGCTCGTTGCGCACGTCGCGTCGTTCGGCGCCGACCGAGTCACGCGTGAGTGCGGCATCGACGCCGACGCGCTGCGCCGAGCAGCGCTGGCCATAGGTCGGGCCGATCGCGCGTTCATTGCCTGGACGATGGGGGTGAACCACTCGGTCCAGGGCACCGAAACGGTGACGCTTCTCAACACACTGGCGCTGGTGACCGGCAACGTCGGCAAGGCCGGCGCCGCTCCGTTCTCGATCACCGGCCAGTGCAACGCCATGGGCACCCGAGAAGCGGGCGGCACCGCGTCGCTGCCCGGCTATCGCAACTGGGACTCCGCCGCCGACCGTCACGACATCGCGCGGTTGTGGAACATCCCCGCCGACCGGCTTCCCGTGGCGAGGGGCCGGGCTTACCCCGACATCATCGACGGCATCCTCGACGGGACCATCCGTGCTCTGTGGGTCATCGCCACCAACCCACCGGTGTCGTTCCCGAACCGACGACGACTCGAGCGGGCCCTGGCCGGGCTCGACCTGCTCGTGGTCCAGGACGGTTACGAGACGCCCACGACTGCGCTGGCCGACGTCGTGCTGCCCGCCGCGGTGTGGGGCGAGAAGGACGGCACGTACACGAACTCCGAGCGCCGCGTGTCGCGCGTTCGCAAGGCGGTCGAGCCGCCGGGCACTGCGATGAGCGACTTCGACATCTTCCTTCGCGTCGCCCAGGAGTTCGGGGTGCGTGACGAGTTGTTCGCGCACTGGACGACGGCGGAGGACGCGTTCGACGAATGGCGCCGGGTGTCGGCCGGCCGACTCTGCGATTACAGCGCGCTCACATGGGACGCCGTCGAAGCGGCGGGCGGCATCCAGTGGGGCGGGCCCCGTCTTTACGCCGACGGCCGCTTCCCGACCGAATCGGGCCGGGCCCGCATCTGGTGCGTCGAGCCCGAGCCGCTGAGCGATCCGCCCGACGAGGAGTTCCCGTTCCTCCTCAACACCGGCAGAACCGTTGAGCACTGGCACACCCGGACCAAGACCGGCCGCATCGGAGTGCTCGACCAACTGGCGCCCGAAGGCTGGGTCGACGTGAATCCCGCCGACGCCGGTGCCCTTCGGGTGCGGCCCGGTGACCTGGTCGACCTGGTGTCACGACGCGGGCGGGTCGATGGCGTGCCCGTCCGCATCACGGCGACCGTGCGGGCCGGCGAGGTCTTCGTCCCGTTCCACTACGACGAGCGCTGCGTCAATCGCCTGACACTCGACGAGTTCGACCCGATCTCGCGCGAGCCGAACTACAAGCAGTCCGCCGTCCGCCTCGAACCGGCGCGTTCACGCGGCAAGAGGCGACATGTCACGAAG
>JACDEA010000369.1:2184-3146 GCA_013816725.1 Actinomycetota bacterium | reverse complement strand
GGGCGGCGCATCGGCCGGGTGCGAGTGTCGAAGATCGACGCCACCGCCGACGCGGCCGAAAGCCACGAGTGAAGTCGGGTTTCGCAACACTGGTGGGGCGACCCAACGTCGGGAAGTCCACGCTGCTCAACCGCATTCTCGGCATCAAGGTATCGATCGTGTCGAACAAGCCGCAGACCACGCGCACCCAAGTGCGCGGCGTCCTCAATTGGCGTGCGGCCACGCAGGCGAACCGCCCCGACGCACAGCTGGTGTTCATCGACACGCCCGGCATACACAAGCCGGTCACGCTGCTGGGGGAGCGCACGAACAAGGCGGCCACGTCGTCGGTGCGCGATGTCGACGTGCCGGTGCTGGTGATCGACGCGACCGCCCCGATCGGTCGCGGCGACCAGTTCGTGGCCGACCGCCTGCCGCCGAGCGGGCTGTGCGTCGTCAACAAGGTCGACTTGGCGCCCAAAGGCGACGTCGTCGTGCAGCTCAACGCCGCGCTCAAGTTCAACCTGGCCGAGTACTTCCCGGTTTCGGCCAAGACCGGCGAGGGCGTCGACGCGCTGGTCGAGGCGATCGTGGGCCGGCTGCCCGAGGGGCCGCAGTACTACCCCGACGACATGGTCACCGACATCCCCGAGGCCTTCTGGGTCGCTGAGCTGGTTCGGGAGCAATTGCTGGCGGTGGCTCGCGAGGAGTTGCCGCACTCGATCGCCACCAGGGTCACCGAATGGGAGTGGCCGCGCATCCGCTGCGAGATCCTCGTCGAACGCGACAGTCAGAAGGGGATCGTGATCGGCAAGGGCGGGTCGGTTCTCAAACAGGTGGGCACCGCCGTTCGCGCCCAACTCCCCGAAGGCGCCTTCATCGAACTCGTCGTCAAGGTCGACAAGGACTGGCAGCGCCGCCCCCGCGCCCTGCAGCGCCTCGGCTACTAGCCCTCGCCACGTCGCCCGAGCGCTACTGGCCGC
>JACDEA010000369.1:0-2174 GCA_013816725.1 Actinomycetota bacterium | reverse complement strand
GGCTACTAGCCCTCGCCCTTCACCCGAGCCAAGTAACAGTTTCGTTGCCAACTCGCGACGGAAGCGTCGAAACCCCCGATTTCGGGGCCGTTTCGGCCCCGAAATCGGGTTCCGTCGCGACTTTGTAACGGAATCGATACTTGGCGTACAGCGCTACTGGCCGCTGAAGAACGAGACGACGTCGGCGATGTCGCGGGTGCGGCGCATGGGGGGGAGGGCGTTGACCAGGTCCCAGCGGTAATTGGCCTTGGCCAGGCGGGAGTCGAGGACGGCCACGACGCCGCGGTCGGTGTGCGATCGGATCAACCGGCCGGCGCCTTGGGCGAGGAGCGTGGCGGCGCGGGGGAGGTCGATGAGCCGGAACGCGGCGGGGCCGGCCCGCTGGCGGCGCGCCTGGAGGAGTGGCTCGTCGGGCCGGGCGAAGGGCAGCTTGTCGATGACGACTTGCGACAACGACTCGCCCGGGATGTCGACGCCCTGCCAGAACCCCATCGTCGCGAACAGGCAGGCCGACTCGTCGTCGTTGAACTCCCGCAGCAGTGCGGGCTTCGGCAGGTCGGATTGGGTGAGGACGCGGTAGGACACCTTGGCTGCCACTTCGGTGGCCGCCGCGTGCATCGCCCGCCAGCTGGTGAACAGCGCCAACGTGCGGCCCCGCGCCGCCTCGATCAGCGCGATCAGCTCGGCGTGCATGGCCGCCTCATAGCCCGGCGCCCGGGGATCGGGAAGGTGGGCGGCGCAGTAGAGCAGCCCGTTCTCCTCGAAGTCGAACGGGCTTCCCACGTCGAGCGCGTCGTAGTCGTCGCTGTCGAGTCCGAGCCGGGCGCCCAGCGCGACGGGGATCGTGGCGCTGGTGAGCACCGCGGTGACCCGGTCACCCTCCTCGGGATCCCAGAGATGTTCGACCAGCGCGGCGCCGACATCGATCGGGGCGATCTTGACGACGGGCGACCCCGGCGCGCCCTCGACCCACACGACCTGGCCGTCGGTGGCGTTGCGCACGAAGTCGATGTCGCCGGCCAGATGCCCGGCGGCCTGCAACGTGCGGGCCTTGGCCGCGTCGTCGGTCTCGACCTTGCGCAGCTCGGCCGTCGCGTCCCGCACCCGCTGGCTCGCGAGATCGAGGAAGCGCTCGACGTCGTCACGACCGCGCAGCAGCCGTTCGCCCCGCGCCGGGTCGAAGGCGGCGTCGAAGCGGCCGCCGATGTCGAAGATCGGGGCGGCCGCGCCCTCGTCGCGCAAGCGGCGGATAGCGAAGGCCAGCGCCCGGAACCGGCCGGCGGTGAGTTCGAGCCCCAAGCTCGACGAGGCGATGTCCTCCAGCTCATGGGCTTCGTCGAAGATGACGACTTCGTGCGGCGGGATCACGTTGCGCCCGCTGGCCAGGTGGGCGCCGTAGAGATGGGTGTTGACCACGACGACGTCGGCCGCCTCGGCCTTGAGGCGGGCCGCCTCGGCGAAGCACTCGTCGCCCGAGGGGCACTTCAGCACGCCGGGACACTCCATGGCGCTGACGCTCACGCTGCTCCACGCCCGGGGTGTGGGCTCGAAGGGCAGGTCGGCCCGATCTCCCGACGCCGTCGTCCTGGCCCACTCCACCAGGCGCACCACTTGACGACCGACCACCGTGGCGTCCTCGGCCACGTCGAGTTCCTCCAGGCCGAGCTGATCGTCGTCGCCCCCGCCCAGCACCTCCTTGGCCCGCTGGCGGCAGAAGTAGTTGCTGCGGCCCTTGAGCACGGCGAACGACACCTTGTGGCCGAGGTGCTTCTCCAGGAACGGAAGGTCCTTCGTCGACAGCTGGTCCTGAAGCGCCTTGGTGGCCGTCGACACCACGACGCGCCGACCGCTGAGTAACGACGGCACGAGATAGGCCAGGCCCTTGCCGGTGCCGGTCCCGGCCTGCACGATCAGGTGGCGGCCCGACTCGATCGACCGGGCCACCGCCTCGGCCATGGCCTGTTGGCCGGTGCGGCGCTCGCCCCCGCTCGGAAACGCGCTGACGACGCGCTCGAGAGCCTCCGCCACTGACCTGCCGGGGTCAGCTCCCGCTCCGCCTACGCCTCCCTCCGGCACGAGTGGAGCGTAGCGAGAGGCTGTTACACCTCCGGCGTACCGTCGCGTATATGAGCCGCACCGACCGCCTGTACGCGATGGTCGAGGAGCTTCGGGCC
>JACDEA010000368.1 GCA_013816725.1 Actinomycetota bacterium | reverse complement strand
GGGTTGATCGCGGTGGCGGCGACGGCCAGCTCACCGACGAGTTGATCGGCGCCGTGGTCGAGGCGGTGCGCCCGCACCGAACCGATGGTCGCGGCGCGGCGTGGCGGACGCTGACTGCCCATCACGACCTGATCGCCGGGTGGGTCAAGGCCGACCTCACCGCGGTGAAGATGCATGAGTTCCTTCAGCGCCAGGGTGTGGAGGTGCCGTTACGCACCACCCAGCGCTACGTGTTGGAGGTCTGCGGCCGCACGCGCGGCCAGGGCCCGACGGTGCGCGTCGCCGATGGCAAGCCCGGCGATGAGTGCCAGATCGACTTCGGGCGCATGGGCTTGGTGTTCGACGCGGCGACGGGTCGGCACCGGGTGACCCACGCCTTGATCTTCACGGCGTGTTACTCGCGACACCAGTTCGTGTGGTTGACGCACCGCCAGACGACCGACGCGGTGATCGAGGGCTGCGAGGCGGCATGGGCGTTCTTCGGCGGCGTGTTTGCCACCGTGATCCCCGACAACATGTCGGCCATCGTCGATGACGCCGATGTGATCGACCCGCGGTTGAACCAGGCGTTCGTCGAATACGCGCAGGCCCGCGGGTTCATGATCGACCCGGCTCGGGTGCGCCGGCCGAAGGACAAGCCCCGTGTCGAGCGCAACGTTCCGTTCGTGCGCCGCTCGATGTTCGCCGGCGAGAGCTTCATCGACCTCGCCCATGCGCAGCGCCATGCCACCGAGTGGTGCAGCACGCGGGCCGGGCTGCGCGTGCACGGCAGCACCCAAGCCCGTCCAGCAGAGGTCTTCGCTGCCGAAGAACAGCCCAAGCTGTTGGCGGCGCCGGCGCAGCGCTATGACCTGCCCCACTACGCGACGGCCAAGGTGCACCGCGATCACCACATCGAGGTGGCCCGCGCCTTGTATTCGGTGCCGGGCAACCTGATCGGCCAACGCGTCGAGGTGCGCGCCGACCGATCCCTGGTCCGTGTGTTCTGTCGTGGCCAGCTCGTCAAGGTCCACCCCCGCCAGGCTCCCGGTGGCCGCTCGACGGATCCCTCCGACCTGCCGTCGCACAAGAGCGTCTATGCGATGCGCGACCTGGCGCGTTTGCAGGCCATGGCGGCCGACCACGGCGAGGCGATCGGCACCTACGCCGCCGCGTTGTTGGACACGCCGTTGCCGTGGACGCGTATGCGTTCGGTCTACGCGCTGTTGGGGCTGGTGAAGAAGTGGGGCTCAGAACGCGTCGAGGCCGCGTGCGCCAGCGCCTTGGACCACGAGGTGATCAACGTCGGGTTGATCGGCCGCATGCTCGAGCGCGGCACCGAAGGCGTGACAGTGCAACCGTTGTTGCCTGGCACGGTCATCGCGGCGCGCTTCGCTCGCGATCCCGCCCACTTCGCCGTCGAGACCTCGAAACGGCCGCAGTTACCTACCGACCCCGACCCTCCCGACGCCTCTGAGCGCCTTGTGATGGACGGTTTCGGAGCCGATGTGGCCGGAGGTGCCCGATGACCGCCGTCGAGGTCACGCCCGAGCTCAAGGCCCTGTTGCGGCGCGTGAAGCTGGGCCGCTGTCTCGACACGCTCCCTGAGCGTCTCGCGCTGGCCCGCACCGGTGGGTTGGGCCACGGCGAGTTCCTCGAGCTCGTCTTGGCCGATGAGGTCGACCGGCGCGAACGCACCTCGGCCGAGCGCCGCGGCCATGCCGCCGGTCTCGACCCCACGATGACGCTGGATCGTTGGGACGACACCGCCAAGGTCACCTATGACCACAAGACCTGGCGCGAGCTCACCTCGCTGCGCTTCGTCGAAGCCGGCCACAACGCGTTGATCATGGGACCGGTCGGCGTCGGCAAGACGTTCCTCGCCACCGCCTTGGGCCACGCCGCGGTGCGGCGTCGGTTCACCGTCCACTTCGAGCGCTGTGACAGGTTGTTGAAGCGGCTCCGGACCAGCCGGCTCGACAACAGCCACGACAACGAGATGCGCAAGCTCATCCGCGTCGACCTGTTGGTGATCGACGACTTCGCGCTTCAAGCGCTCGATGCGCTCGACACCGCGGATGTCTATGAGCTCATCGTCGAACGCCATCGCGCCGCGGCCACCGTCGTCACCAGCAACCGCGAGCCCGTCGAGTGGCTGGGCCAGATGGCCGACGCCTTACTCGCCCAATCAGCCATCGACCGGCTCAAGTCCGCGGCCCATGAACTCGTCCTCGACGGCGAGTCCTACCGCGTGCGCCAGAAGCCCGATGTCAGCGACCGCGACGAACCACTTGACCAGTCGACAACGCGACCGCGATCATCACGGCGCCGACGTTGACACCCCAGGAACCCGGTCCCATGCCACTGGCGCTGGGGTGGTCCCATCAAGCTGGCGCACGACACAGAGGATCTCCCGAACAAGTTGGTGGTCGCGCACTCCGCGCCCGCGTACCAACAGATGAGTTCGCCACCACTGTGCTCTATGACGCCCCGCGTGCGGTCTATAGCTGCGGCAATGCCGCGAGCACCCTTGCGATTCGTTCGTCGGAGGGGACCGTCCTACCGAACACGGCAAGCAGGAGTTCGGCCGCATCGGCTTTCACTCGACCGTCTACGCCGTCGATCGTTCCTGGCCGAACGGGGAACTCCACCGGCGGGTGTTCATCGAGCTCGACTATGAACGTCGGCAAGACTTCGGCTTCGAGCAAACGGGTCCAGAACTCGGCCGGTCCGCGAACTGCGATGGCCGCCTCTTGGGCCGGAATCGCCCAATCTTGTCGGGTGCTGGACGCGACGTCCTGCCCATGGACGAGCAACTCACAGAGGAGAAAAGCTGCGCCGCCGCCACCGGAAATCGTGGTGCCACCGTGGAAGGGGTAGAAGCGGTCGAAGTCGACCTTCGGATACACGCGCTCGACCACGAGGCTCATGTTGGTGCGAAGACGCTCCGAGAGCCTCGCTGGGTCCCGGTCCACGAACTCCTCGAGGCACATCGCGTTCAGCCGACCCGTCTCTTCCGGCGCCGCGCTCCTTCTGCGATCACCGAGCAGCCTCCCAGCCACGGTGGGGGCGATCACCGGAAACTCCCCACACCTGATCACTGAAATTCCCCACCCCTGAGCGGCCGGGTGGGCCTTGAAGGTCCACCAAAAGGAGTGGGGCTCCATCGACGCTG
>JACDEA010000367.1 GCA_013816725.1 Actinomycetota bacterium | reverse complement strand
CCACCGGGCGGTGCACATCACCCCGACGGTCGCCAAGGCGGCCGCCGGCGCCATCGAGTACCTCCCGATGGCGATCGTGGCGGGAATCCCGACCGCGCTGGCCGAGCTTTCCGAGCACGCCGTGTGGGTCGTCGGGCTCGACGCCGACGGCCCCACGTCGGTCGACGCCCTCGCCGTCGCCGACCAGGCCGTGGCCCTCGTGCTCGGGTCGGAGGGACGGGGGCTGGGGCGCCTCGTCCGCCAGCGCTGCGAGGTGCTCGCCGCCATCCCCCAACACGGCCACCTCGACTCACTCAGCGTGGCCAGCGCGGCGGCGGTGGCCTGCATGGCCGTAGCCCGGCAGCGGGCGGGCTGACGCGCCAGAATTTTGTCCACTTCGGTAGGCTTCGGGGAGTTGGCGAGGCCCCTAGCTGCATCTTCTCGTTGACACCGTCCGTGAGGCCTAGGTACAAGTGACTAGCCCGGCCCCCCTCCCACGCAGGAGCTGAATGTCAGACCGCGACGTAGCCAGCGATATCCCTCATATCTCCGATGAGGAGCTGGCGGGCCAATTCCAGGGGGGCGCGACCGACGCACTTGACCTGCTCATGCGGCGGTACCGGCGTTTCGTCAAGGCCAAGGCGCGCGGGTACTTCCTGGTCGGCGGCGACGCCGACGACATCGAACAGGAGGCGATGATCGGCCTGTTCAAGGCCGCTCGCGACTTCCGGGCCGACCGCCAGTCCTCCTTCAAGGCCTTTGCCGAGCTGTGCGTGACCCGCCAGATCATCACGGCGATCAAAGGCGCCACCCGCCACAAGCACCAGGCCCTCAACCGCTATGTGTCGATCTCGTCGGTGGGTCCGGCGGCGGACCACGAGGACGATCGGGCGATGCAGGACCTCCTCAGCGATCAGACCGAGATCGATCCGGCCGAGCAGGTGGCCAACAGCGAGCGTCTCGACACGATGCGTGACGCCATGACCCGCATGCTGTCGAGTCTCGAGGTCGACGTCCTCCGGCTGTACGTCGAGGGCAAGTCGTACCAGGAGATCGGCGTGCACCTGAACCGCCATGTGAAGTCGATCGACAACGCCCTCCAGCGGATCAAGCACAAGCTCGATTCACACCTGCGGGACCGCAGCACCGTCGACGCCCTGGTCTGATTCCTAGACTCGCCCGCGTACGCCGGGTTAGCTCAGTCGGTAGAGCACTGCTCTTGTAAAGCAGATGTCGTCGGTTCGATCCCGACACCCGGCTCGGGTTAGATGCTTGCTTTGAGAGCCGGTGGTTGGCAGGCTGCCGCGAATGGCCCTGTCTGACCAGGAGCGGGCGATCCTCGAATTCGAGCGCGAATGGGTGCTCGAAACCGGCAGCAAGGACGCGGCCATCCGGGAGCGGCTCGGTTTCTCCCCCAGCGCCTACTACAAGATGCGCAAGTCGCTGATCGAGTCGGCCGAAGCACTCGCGCACGAGCCCCTCGTCGTGCGGCGCCTCCGGCGCGACGGCGAATACCGTCGCCGGGCCAAGTTCGTCGGCCGCACCGCGGGCCAGCCGAAGCCGTAAATGGGGCGCGACGGGTGATGCGACGAGGCCGGCAGGAGGCGGACGACGGGTCCTTCGCCCGTTCGGTCGGCGTTCATACCGCCCGGGGCGCGCTCCTGATCGGCATCGCCGTCCTCCTCGGCTTGGTGCTGCTCCAGAAGGTGGACACCGGCCGCCCGGTGGCGACGCGGGTACGGAACACGCCCGACAGCACGCTCCCGCCCACCACCGCGCCGCGGATCACGACCACGACCAGGGCGCCCAAGGACGTGAAGGTGCTCGTGGCCAACGGAACGACCACCAACGGCGTGGCCCTGACCGCGCAGAAGACGATCGCCCAAAACGGCTACAACGCCCTGGCGCCGGCCGACGCCACCGCGGCGGCCAAGGCGGCCAAGCGACCCACGATCGTGTATTACGCGGCCGGCTATGACGTCGATGCGCGGAGGATCGCCGCGCTGCTGGGCCTGACCCCGGCGGCGCCGGTCGCGCCGATGCCCTCGGCCCTCCCCGTGACGAACCTCGTCGGGGCCAACGTGCTCGTGCTCGTCGGGCCGGACTACGGGACCAAGCAAAGCGGCGCGACCACCTCGCGGCCGACGACGGCGGGGCCGACCACGTCGACCACCCGCCGCCTCTGACCCGCCGCTAGCGCAGGCGGGCGGTCGTCGAGCGCACTTCTACTGCCAGTCGCCCGGTCACCGGCGCGCCCGACGAACCGAGCGGCGGCCTGAGCGTGACGCGGTAACGCGCGTTGGTCACGGCCTTGGCCGACTCCACGGCGCCGTCCTTGAGCGACCGCACCGTCCGCACGACCGTGGTCTGGAACCCGTCCAGCTCGATGACCGCCCTGCCCGACGACGTCGTGCGCCGCACCGGTAGGCGGTAGCGGCTTTCGACCGTCGCCACGGCGCGGCCGCGCACCACACCCAGCGCGACGAGGCGACCGCTGCCCTTCAACCGGCTGCCGCCGCCGCCCAGCACCGCGGCAGGCGAGTCGATCGACCACCTATCGCCGGGCGCGAGCTCCTGCTGGGGCGGCGCGCCGGCGGCCCCGGGCAGGATCTCGGAAAGCCCCAGCTCGCCCAGTGCGGTGGCGGGCACGCCCTCGATCGACTCGATGCGCCTCAATTGCGCGCCGCGGTCGAACAGCGCGGTGAACGTCCGCTCGCCCACGCCCGGTATGTCGAGCTTCACCTCCAGTTCGGTGTCGTTGTGGCCGACGGCGACGACCCGATGCTCGGCGTGGAGGACGAAGTCGTCCACCGAATCGCGCGGCGCGCCGTCGGCCAGCGTCGACCGGGTGACGGCGCGCACGTGCACGTCGTAGCGGTAGCGGGCGCCCTGCGTCGGTGCGAACGCGACCCGCACCGTGTCGGGTCGGCACGCGGCGAGCACCAGCGCTACCGCCGTTCCGATCATCACCGCGCGGGCCCGCACCGGCCGGAGGCTACTTTCGCTCGTCGTGGCGCCCGACTTTGCCGACATCCGTCGCGACCCCTCTCGCACCGGCGTGTTCGCCGACTTCGACGGGACGTTGTCGACGATCGTGACCGATCCGGCCGATGCGCAACCCGTCGGAGGTGCGGCCGTTGTGCTGCGCGACCTGGCCGACCGCTACGCGTCGGTGGC
>JACDEA010000014.1 GCA_013816725.1 Actinomycetota bacterium | reverse complement strand
GGCCGCCGCCAGCCGGGCCCGCAGCCCGGCGATCTCGCGTCCACCCAGGTGGACGCGCAGCGCGTGCATTTCGGCGGCCAGGCTGTCGTGGCGGCGGGCGGCGTCGGCTTGGCGCTCCAGGGGCCGCAGCTGACGGCGGACCTCGCGCAGCAGGTCCTGGAGGCGCACGAGATTGGTCTCGGTGGAATCGAGTCGACGCTGCGCCTTCTCGCGGCGGCGCCGGTACTTGAGCACGCCGGCGGCTTCCTCGATGACGAGCCGGCGATCCTCGGGACGGGCGTCGAGGACGGCGTCGAGCTGACCCTGCGACACGATCACGTGTTGCTGGCGACCGACGCCGCTGTCGGACAACAGCTCTTGGATGTCGAGCAGGCGGCAGGGCACGCCGTTGATGGCGTATTCGCTCTCACCCGAGCTGCGGAACAACGTGCGGGTGAGCGTGACCTCGGAGAAGCCGATGGGGAGCAGGCCGGCGGTGTTGTCGATGGTGAGCGCGACCTCGGCTCGGCCCAGCGCCGGCCGCTTGGCCGACCCGGCGAAGATCACGTCCTCCATCTTCGAGGACCGCACCGTGCGGGGCCCCTGGGCGCCCAGCACCCACGCCACCGCGTCGACGACGTTGGACTTCCCGCTGCCGTTGGGGCCGACGACCACGGTGATCCCCGGCTCGAATTCGAGGGTGGTGGTCTCGGCGAAGGACTTGAACCCCTTCAGCGTGAGCGACTTCAGAAACACAGCAAAGGCAACCTACCGATGCCTAACCGCTAGAGCGCGGATGCCGAACTGCCAGGCAGAACGCACGCACATGTCGTGCGATTCACCTGGCAGTTCGGGCGGTTCGGCCGGCTAGACCTGGCACTGCTCGCACAGGAAGGAACTGCGGCCGCCGGTCTTGACCCGGGCGATGGGGCTGCGGCAGCGCCGGCAGGGCTCGCCTTCGCGGTCGTACACCTTGTGCTGGCTCTGGAAGTCGCCGACCTCGCCGAAGATGTCGCGGTACTGCTCGTCGGCCAACGACGAGCCACGGTGCTTGATGGCGTCCTGGAGCGTCTCGACCATGGCCCGATAGAGCCGGCGGATCTCCTGGGCGGTGAGCGAGTTGGAGTCGCGGTCGTAGCGGAGGCCGGCGGCGAAGAGGATCTCGTCGGCGTAGATGTTGCCGATGCCGGCCAGGAACCGCTGGTCCATCAGCAGCGGCTTCAGCTTCGTTTTTTTCTCGTGCAGCATGTCGCCGAACTTGGTCCAGCTCATGACGTCCTCGAGCGGGTCGAAACCCAGATGGGCCAGCTCGGGGACCTCGTGGGCCAGCTCGTCGGGCTGGGTGACGAACAGCTCGCCGAACGTGCGGGGATCGACGTAGCGGAGCTGGCCGCCCTGGGTGAAGTTGAGCACGACGTGGGTGTGCTTGAGCGTGGGCTCTTTGGCGCTCTTGGCCCGCAGGAGCTGCCCGCTCATACCCAGGTGGACGACGAGGAGGTTGCCGTCGTCCAGCTTGAGCAGCAGGTACTTGCCCTTGCGCTCGACGCCGGTGATCTTGCGGCCCTCGAGCTTGCTGGTGAAGTTCTTCTTGGTCTTGTGGCGACGGATCGTGCGCAGGCCGGTGGCCTCCACGGACTTCACCCGCCTGCCGACGACCTCCTTGTCGAGGTCGCGGCGCATGGTCTCGACCTCGGGTAGTTCCGGCATCAGCTCGCCCCCTCGAGCTGGCCCATCTCGGCGGCCAGCCGCTCCCACGCGACGCGAGCCGCGGCCTGCTCGGCCTGCTTCTTCGATCGGCCCTCGCCCGCGCCCCGGGGCTCGGCGCCCAGATAGACCGTGGCGTGGAACTGCTTGGCGTGGTCGGGCCCTTCGGCCAGCACGACGTAATGGGGCAGTTCCTCGAGGACGCGGGCCGACAGCTCCTGGAGACGGGTCTTGTAGTCCTGGCCGCCGGGCCCCGCCGCCGCCTCGGTCATCCGCTCGCCGAACAGCCGCATGACGACGTCGGCGGCGCCGTCCCAGCCACGGTCCATGTAGACCGCGCCGATCAGCGCCTCGAGGGCGTCGGCCAGAATCGACGGCTTCTCGCGCCCGCCCGACGCGTCCTCGCCCTTGCCCAGGAACAGGGCGACGCCCAGGTCGAGCGACGCCGCCACCTCGGCCAGCGCCGAGGAGTTCACGACCGACGCTCGCACCTTGGCCAGCTCGCCCTCGGGCAGGTCGGGGAACGCGCGGAAGATGTGGTCGGTCACGATCAGGCCGAGCACGGCGTCGCCCAAGAACTCCAGGCGCTCGTTGGACCGGGTCGCGCCGACCTCAGCGCACCACGAACGGTGGGCGACGGCCTGGCTCAGAAGGGCGGGATCGGTGTACGCCCAGCCCAGGCGCTCGGCCAGCGCCTCGAGCTCGCGGCCGCTGCTCAGCTAGCGCGCTCCAGCTTGGCCACGACGTAGTCGACAGCGTCCCGAACGGTTTTCAGGTCCTCGAGGTCCTCGTCTTCGATGCGGAACCCCACCGACCGCTCGCCCAGCTCCTCTTCGAGCGCCTCGACCAGCTCGATCAGGGCCAAGGAGTCGGCGGCGAGGTCCTCGTTGAACGACGCACCCTCGGCGATGCCGCCCGGGTCGATCTCGAGGATGTCGGCCAGGCGGTCACGGATGAGCTCAAAGACCTGCTGACGGTCCATCGGGCCCCCCTCAACATGCGTTTCTGCGGGCACTGCGTCTCCTAGACGGGGCTCCTGCGGGGCGAGTTTCGCCGGACCAGACTACCACCGGGCGGTTTGTACGCTTGTGAACGTCGTGCGACGGGGCCGTCAGCCGGCGGAGACGGCGGCGGCGACCTGCCCCACGAGGTCGGTCTCGACCATGTCGCGAGCAACCCGCACCGCGTTGACGACCGCTCGGGCCGAACTCGAACCGTGACCGATGATGCAGACGCCGTTGACGCCCAGCAGCATGGCGCCGCCGTGCGTGTCGGGGTCGAGATCCTCGGCAAGGGGCGCCAGCGCAGGCATGAGCACTTTGGCCGCTTCCCTGGCCTCGTCCGACGCCATCATCGCCCCGAGCACCGCGTTGACGATGAACTTGATGCCGCCCTCCAGGGTCTTGAGCGCCACGTTGCCGGTGAAGCCGTCGGCCACGACCACATCGGCCGCGTCGCTCATGAGGTCGCGACCCTCGACATTGCCGATGAAGTCGATGCCGGGGGCGTCGCGCAGCAGCGCGTGCGCTTCCTTCACCAGGTTCGACCCCTTGGTGTCCTCCTCGCCGATCGACAGGAGGGCGACCCGGGGTTTGTCGACGCCGAAACGCTGGCGGGAGAAGGCCGAGCCCATCTGGGCGAACTGCACGAGCCACTCCGCCGAGCACTCGGCGTTGGCACCGGCGTCGAGCAGGACGGTGGGCGACCCGCCCGGTACCGGTATGGGGGTGGCGATGGCCGGGCGAGCCACGCCGGGAAGCCGCCCCATCCGCAGCAGGGCGCTGGCCATCGTCGCCCCGGTGTTGCCGGCGCTGACCATCGCGCTGGCCCTGCCGTCGCGGACCGCCTCGGCGGCTCGGACCAGCGAGCTGTCCTTCTTACGACGAACGCCCTGGCCAGGGTCGTCGTCCATCTCGATGACCTCCGAGGCGGCGATGACCTCCAGGTCGGTGGCGCCGATCGCCTCCGGCCGGCCCACCAACATCACCGGGATGCCGTGGTCGGTGACCGCCGTGGTCGCCCCGGCCACGATCTCGCGAGGGGCGTTGTCGCCCCCCATGGCGTCGACCGCGATCGGCAGCATGTCCTACGGGTTCTTCGGGATCAATCGACCTCGATGGCCTGGCGGCCGCCGTACCAACCGCAGTTCGGGCAGACGACGTGAGGCAGCTTGGCCTGGCCGCATTGCGGGCACAGGCTGCGCGGCGGGGCCTCGAGCTTCCAGGCCGACGCGCGGCGGCTCCGGGTCTTGGCTTTGGAGGTCTTCTTCTTGGGGACGGCCATTAGGGAGACTCCGTTTTCTGCGCGCCTTCGGCGCGACCAAGTTGGTCCAGGGCGGCCCAGCGGGCGTCGCTGGTGTCGGGCGTGTGCCCGCAGTCGACCTTGTTCCGGTTGGCGCCGCAGTCGGGGCACAACCCCGCGCAGGCCTCCCGGCACAGTGGCGCCAGCGGGAGTTCGAGCAGTACAGCGTCGCGCACCAGCGGCCCCACGTCGATTTGGTCGCCGGCCAACGGGTAGGTCTCCTCGCCGTCGCTGCCCCGCTCGAACAGCTCGCGGACCTCGGCCATTACCGTCCCCGTCGCCGGCCCGAGGCACCGCCGGCATTCGCCCGACCAGGTCGCGGTGACCGTGCCGTGTACGACCAGAGCGTCGCTCGACGCCGCTTCCACGATGAGATCAGCGTGGGCATCGCTCTCGACCGACGCGCCACTAGTGGCGACCTCGGCAACGGCCCCGTCGACCGCGATGCGGCGGCGCTCGCCGGGATGCCGAAGGAGATCGGCCGTCGGAACGCGAAACATCGGGCGGCTTACTGGTCTTGGTCGAAGAACGCTTCGTGCTCGCCGGTGGGAGGACCCTCAATGAGGTCGCCGCCGTCGAACCCGATGGCCCCTTCCTGGGGGCCGCTGGGCGTGACCCGCAGCTTCTCGCGGCCACCCTGGACGGTTTTCATCGTGCGCTCGAGGACGATCTCGAAAGCGGCCAGCTTCTGGTCGCAGTAGTCCTCGGCCTCGTGGCGCAGGCGGCGCGACAGCTCCCGCGCGTCTTCGACGGTCTTCTCGGCCACGTGCTGGGCCTCGCGGACGATCTCGGTGCGCTGCACCATGCGCTCGGCCCGCACCCGCGCCGCCTCGAGGATCTCGTCGCCCTCGCGCTGCACCTTGTCGAGGAACTCTTGGCGTTCGCGCAGCATCCACCGCGCCTGGCGCAATTCGGCCGGCAACCGTTCGAGCGCGTCCTCCATCAGCTCGAGCACGTCGTCCTTGTTGCTCAGCAGTACCGACGACGACAACGGCATCGACTTGGCGTTGTTGACGATGTCGACCACGCGACGAAGGAGCGTCTCGGCGTCGGGCTGGTCGTTGCCGCTGTGTGTCGACTCGTACGTCGTCATGCGAACTTGTCCCTGAGGCGCTTCCAGACCGGCTCGGGCACCATCGACTTAAGCCGTTCGGCGCCGCCCAGCGTTGCGATGTCGCGGATGAGCGACGAAGCGATGAACGAGCTGGTTGACGCGCAGGGGATGAAGATCGTCTCGACCCCGGAGATGGCTTCGTTCATCTGCGCCATCTGAAGCTCCCACTCGAAGTCCGACGCGACGCGCAGACCTCGCACGATCCAGCCGGCGCCCACGTCCTTGGCCACGTCGACGGTGAGCTTGGTCATGGCGTGCACCGTCACATTGTCCAGGTGTGTCAGCGACTCCTGGATCATCTCCTTGCGCTCATCGAGCGAGAACATCGGCTTCAACTTGCCTGGGTTGCGAATCACCGCGACGACGACGCGGTCGAACAACTTCGCCGCCGGTTCGATGACCTCGAGGTGCCCGTTGTGGATCGGGTCATAGGACCCGGGGCAGAGCGCGGTTCTCACGTCGTACCTTTCCGTTGCGCCAGGGTCACAACCGTACTGCCGTAGCGCCTGACCTTGTTGACCAGCCACTTCGCGCCGACGTCGATCTCGCGGTCGGACTCGAGCACGGCGATGGCCGCGTCGAGCTGGTCGAGAAGTTCGGTCCACGCCGCGAAGGCGTAGGGCGGATCGGCGAAGACGACGTCCATGCGGCCGACCGGCGCGGTGGCGTCGCCCCGCACGACGGTGGCCCGCTCGCTCAATCCCGTCGCTTGCAAGTTGGCCTCGATGGCCCGTACCGCCGCGCCGTCCCGCTCGACGAACGTCGCCCGCGCCGCGCCGCGCGACAGCGCCTCGATGCCCATCGCACCGCTCCCCGCGAACAGGTCGGCCACCTGCGCGCCGTCGACCACTCTCAGGCTGGCCAGCATGTTGAAGACCGCCTCGCGGGCCCGGTCGCTGGTCGGGCGGGTGTCGCGACCCGTCGGCGCCACCAGCTTCCTTCCTTTGGCCTCACCGCCCACGACACGCATAGAACGCAAACGGTACGGTGCGCGACATGCCCCTTGATCCCCAGGTGAAGGTCCTGCTCGACCAGATGGCCGCCGTCGGCGGGGCGCCGCTCGAACAGATGAGTCCCACCGAGGCACGGACGATGTTCGGGGCCATGGCCGCGATGGCCGGTGCGCCCGAGGAGGTCGCGTCGGTCGAGGACCGCCGGATCGCCGGTGCCGATGGCCATGAGATCCCCGTCCGGATCTACACCCCGGACGCGGGGACCGCGCCACGACCCGTTGTCGTGTACTTCCACGGCGGCGGCTTCGTGATCGGCGACATCGACAGCCACGACCCGACGTGTCGCCAGCTCGCCAACCTGACGGGGTGCGTCGTGGTCAGCGTCGACTACCGCCTGGCGCCGGAGCACCGCGCGCCAGCGGCCGCGGAAGACTCCTTCGCGGCGACGAAGTGGGTGGCCGACAACGCCGCGTCGATCGGCGTGGACCCCGCCCGCGTGGCGGTGGCCGGCGACAGCGCCGGGGGCAACCTGGCCACGGTGACCGCCCTTCTCGCTCGTGACCGCGGCGGCCCGGCCATCACATTCCAGCTCCTGATCTACCCGGTCACCGACCTGACGATGAGTCAACCATCCATCGAGCAGAACGGCGAGGGCTACATGCTCACCGGCGCCGGCCTCCGTTGGTTCTACGACCACTATCTCGGTGCCGCCGGCGACGCCAAGGACCCGATCCTGTCGCCGCTGTTCGCGCCCGATCTCAGCGGCCTGCCGCCCGCGCTCGTTGTCACCGCAGAGTTCGATCCGCTGCGCGACGAGGGCGAGGCCTACGCCGACCGGCTCCGCGAAGCCGGCGTGGCGGTCACGGTCAAGCGCTACGACGGACTCATCCACGGGTTCTTCGCCATGGGCATGGTCCTCGATGCCACCCGCGCCGCGGTGCCGGAAATCGCGGCAGCACTCAAGGCCAACCTGGAGGCGTAGAGCTTCAGCGGGCGTCCTGGGCGTCGGCGGCCACCGCGACAGCGGTGAGGTCTTCGACGCCGGCAACCGATAGCGCCGTCGCCTTGTAGCGGCGGCGCTGTCGCACTTCGAGGCGCCGGGCGATGCGGCTGAGCGTGAAGTTCACCGCGATGTAGAGAACAGCCGCGGCCACGATCGACTGGAGGGGGTTGCGGTAGTACTCCCCCGTGTTCTCGGCCCGGCGCAACAGCTCGTCATAACTGACGACGAGACCGAGCGACGTGTCCTTGAGCAATGTGACGAGCTGGCTGACGATCGCCGGCACCATCCGCCGCGCCGCCTGCGGGATCACGACGAGGAACATCGTCTGCCAGTACGTCATCCCGAGCGCGTACGCCGCCTCGCTCTGCCCGCGGTCGAGTGACAACACGCCGGCCCGGAAGATCTCGCCGAGGACGGCGCCGTTGTAGACGACGAGCGCAGCGACGACCGATTCGAACGGCGACAGGTGGATCCCGTACTTGGGTAGGGCGAAGCCGGCGAAGAAGATCAGCAACAGCAGCGGGATGGCCCGGAAGAACTCGACGTAGGCCCCGGCGACCCACCGCACCGGCGCGCGCGGTGCCAGCCGCCCCAGGGCCATGGCCACCCCGACCACCGTCGCCAGCACCATCCCGGCCGCGGCCGCCTTGACCGTCTGACCCAGCCCGACGAGGAGGAACTTCACCACCGTCCACTGCGTCAGCGGCCGCCACTTGGCTGCCGTGAGTTGCTCATGGGTCGCGAGGCGCGCCATGACCACGCCGACGACGGCGGCGACGAGCACGGCCGAAATCACGGTGATGATCCGTACCCGCCGGCGAGCGCGCGGACCGAGGGCGTCGCCCAGCACGATGGCCGTCACCGCTTCACCGCCACCCGTCGCTCGAGCGCGCCGAAGGCCAGACCAGCGGGAATCGTCAGGAGCAGATACGCGGCGCCGGCGCCGACGAACGCGGCAACCGGGCGGGCCGACTGCGTCGTGAGCCGCTCCGCGACCCCCGTCAGCTCCAACGTCGAGATGAGGAATGCGACCGACGAGTTTTTCGTCAATGCGATGAACAGGTTGCCGATCGGCGCCACCACGGAGCGCAACGCCTGCGGAAGGACGACCAACGACAAGGTCTGCGGGAAGGTGAGGCCGATGGCGCGGGCGGCCTCACCCTGCCCGGCGGCAACCGTGTTGATACCCGAGCGCACCGTCTCGGCGATGAAGGCCCCGGTGTACACCGACAACACGATCACCGCCGACGCGAACGTCGAGTAGCGGATGCCGATCTTGGGGAAGCCGAAGAAGAAGAGCACCAGCAGCACCGGAAGGGGCGTATTCCGGATCGTCTCGACATACGCGGTACCAACGGCGCGCAGCGGCGGCACCGGGCTGACCCGGAACGCGGCGATGACGACCCCGATGGCGAACGCGGCTACGAACGACAGCAGCGTCAACGCGACTGTCGTTCGTAGACCCTCTCCGTACAGCGAGAGGTTGTCGAGGACGAGCCCCAACGGGGCCTAGGACGCCGTCGTGCTGCTCGCCACGGTCGTCGAGGTCGACGCCGGCGTCGTGGACGCGGTCCCTCCTGAATCCGTCGTCGCCGACGTGCCGCCCGCCGCCGTGCTCGTCGCGGTGGCCGACGCGGCGTAACGGTCGAGCGCCGGCGGCTGCGGGGCCTTGAGGCCCAGCTTGCCGAGCGTCGCGCCGAAAGCCTTGGCCCAGTCGCCGTTCTTGAAGATCTTCTCCAGCGTGTCGTTCAAGAACGAGCGGAACGCCTCGTCGCCCTTCTTGAGACCGATGCCGTAGGGCTCGTCACTGAACGGCCTTTCAAGCAGCTTGAACGTGTCGTTGCTCGCCTGGACGAGCCCGGCCAGAATCGTGTTGTCGGTGGTGACGGCCACGACGCGACCGTCGGTCAGTGCCTCAGCGCACTTCGAGTAGGTGTCGAACAGCGTCACCGATGCCGTCGGCGCCTTGGCCCGTAGGTTCTTTTCAGACGTCGATCCGGACACGGTGCAGACCTTCTTGCCGTTGAGGTCGGCGACGCTGTTGATCGAGGTGTCGCTCTTCTTCACCATGATGTCCTGCTTGGCCACGAAGTAGGGCCCGGCGAAGTCGACCACCTGCTTGCGCGCGTCGTTGATGGTGTACGTCGCCACCACCAGATCGACGGTGCCGTTCTGGATGTACGGCTCGCGGTTCTTCGACACAGCCTCGGTGAACTCGACCTTGTCACCGCCGCCGGCGCCGAAGATGTGCTCGGCGACGCGTTTGGCGATTTCGACGTCGAAGCCCTCGACCTTGCCGGTGGTGGGGTTGCGCAGGCCAAAACCGGGCTGGTCGTACTTCGTACCCACCTTGATGCGGCCGGCTGCTTGCAGCCGTGCCATCGTGGTGCCGGCCGCGAACTTGGGTTGCTGCGCCCGCGATGTCGTGGTCTTGGCCCCGTTGTTATCGCCGCCGCACGCGGCGCCCAGCAGCGCGAGTACCGCCACCGATGTGATCAATAGCCGACGCTTGCTCATGAAGTTCTGCCTCCTAGTGGACGAGGATCTTGGACAAGAAGTCCCGCGCTCGCGGGGTCTGCGGTGAGTCGAAGAACTGATCGGGGGGTGCGGTCTCGACGATGCGCCCGCCGTCCATGAACGCAACGCGGTTGGCTGCCTTTCGGGCGAATCCCATCTCGTGGCTGACCACGAGCATCGTGGTCCCCTCGGCCGCCAGCTCCTCCATGACCTCGAGCACTTCTTGGATCATTTCGGGGTCGAGCGCAGAGGTCGGCTCGTCGAACATCATCAGCTTCGGTTCCATCGCCAGCGCTCGAGCGATGGCGGCGCGCTGCTGCTGGCCGCCCGACAGCTCGGCTGGATACCGGTCGGCCTTGTCGGCGATCCCCACCCGTTCCAGCAGTGCGCGGGCGCGTTCGCGGGCCTCGCCCTTGGAAACGTCGAGCACTTTGATCGGCCCCAAGGTCACGTTGTCGAGCACCGACTTGTGGGCGAAGAGGTTGAACGACTGGAACACCATCCCCACGCCAGCCCGCAGCCGAGCCAGTTCCTTGCCCTCCTCAGGCAACGCCACACCGTCGATCGTGATCGTCCCGCTGTCGATGCGCTCGAGCCGGTTGATCGTCCGACACAGCGTCGACTTACCCGACCCCGACGGCCCCACGATCACGACCACCTCGCCGGCACCGATCGCAAGGTCGACATCCTGCAGCACGTGCAACTCGCCGAACCACTTGTTGACCTTGTCCATACGGACGAGCGGGTCGGGGGCGGACATTGCGCGCACCCTACCTACCAGTGGGCGGCGATGTCGCGGCGACCGAGGTATTCGTCGATTCGCCGCCGCGTGCCGCCCGACAACGGCTGCGGCAGGTCGTCGGGAGCGAAGAACCCGGCGTTGGAGATCTCGAGGTCGTGGATCGGCTCCTGCTCCCACTCCTTGATCACGTACACGGCGATGTGGTCGCTCATCCCCTGGCGAAAGTTGGCGTAGATACCGAGCAGTTGCACCTTGTCGGGCGCGATCGCGGTCACACCGCCCTCCTCCTGGACCTCGCGCAGCGCGGCGTCGAGCATCGTCTCGTTGCGCTTCACACCGCCGCCGGGAAGCATCCAGCGGCGGCCGGCGTAGCTCTGCCGCACGAGCAGCACGCGCCCTTCGCCATCGACGACGAGGGCGACGGCGCCCACCGAGATCGGCCTGCGGACCAGGCGGTAGACGCGCCGCGCCGCCGACGCCACCGTCATGACGACGCTACGGCGGTCAGACAGCTCGAGCCGCCTCGAGGTCGGCTGGTGTTCCGCAATCGATGAAGCGACCAGTGAACGGCACCATCTCGAGCTTGTTCCCCGCCCACGCCTCTCGCCAACAAACCTCATAGAGCCCCGATGGCGTGGGCTCCAGCGTCTCGACCACCGACCAGGGCAGGTACGACGTCCCCGCGTACAGCCAGTTGCCGAAATCGGCCGGCGCACCGTTGTCGACGGCCAGCAACTGCATACCCGGACCCGTGAGCGGCGGGGGCGGTTCGCTGTACCACGCGTCACAGTTCGTCACCAGCACGTCGCGCCCGGCGATCCACTCGCGCAACGCGCCCAGCGCGCCTGCGGTGCCGAGCGCTTCAGGTTGCTCGACCGACACGTGAACGTCGCAGCCGGCGAGATGCGCCTCGATCTGTTCATGAAGCCAGTGCGCGTTGACCGCTACGGCGTGGACGAGCGGCGTGAGCCGGGCGATGGCGCGATCGAGCAGCGGAACACCGGCCACCGTGAGCAGCGCCTTGGGCGTGTCGTCGGTCAACGGCCGCAGCCGCTCACCGCGCCCGGCCGCCAGCACGACGCCTACGACTTGAATAGGAATTCGTTAGGCATAGCTCCCACCAGCGCTTTCACCGTCCACACCTGCTCTGACCTGCGCTTTCGCTGCCGACTACCTCCGATGAGTTCTGGGACTTTCGGAACGTTTCGCGGACCAACCGCGGACCAACGCCCACTTACAGCCGCCCCGTCGCCTTAGCCCAGGACTCGATGTCGACCCGCTTCCACACGCGGCCGGCAGATAGCTCGGCCTCGGGGCGGGAACGAGGGCCGTCTGGCCGTTCGTACAAATTGGAGCATCGACGGCGCTGCCTCGGTGACCGCTTGACGGGTTGACGCGCTCGGCGCACGCTCACCACTGAGGGGGCGGTGTCGATCGCGAGGCGGGAACCGCTCGCGGGGTCGTCCTTCTCTACGCGGCCTTCGGTTTGCGCCACATGGGCCACCACGGCGGTCCACCACCAACCCAATGGAGTTCCTCCAGGGGCACAAAACCGTGCCGGTGGTAGAGCGCCTGGTTCTGAGTGCTGGTGGCTTCGAGGTAGGCAGGCACGCCCTCGGCATCGCAACGGGCCACCATGTCCGCGACTAGCGCGGTGCCGAATCCCTTGCCCTGGCTCGCAGGATCGGTGCCGATAAAGGGAAGGTAGTAATGCGGCTCGGTCTGGGTCTTGTGGGTGGCCTCCATCGAGCTCAGCATGCGAAGCGCGCGCGAAAGATGGCGACCGCAGGCCCGCAGCATCACCGGGAAGAGCGGGAGGGAGGCGGCCGTCGACACCTGCCACTTCTCGGGCGGCGCCCACAGCGCCGCCGCGGCCCCATCGCCAGCGACGTAGACCTCGCCCTTCGGGAGGTAGGTGCGTCGCAACAGAAGCTCGAAATAGCGAGGACCTGCCCGCTCGCGCCGTGCCGCGTCCGGCGCTGCCCACGAGAATGCTGGGTCATCTTGGAACGCCCGTGCCAACGTCACACCCAGCTGCGTTACGTCGGCCTCGGTTGCCTTACGCACTTCGACTGCAGCCACTTCTGCCATGTGATCCTTTCGCCTGCCGGCATGGCGCTCCCCTCGCTCGCCGAAAGCAATCTACGAGGTCGCCGCGTTGAGCGCTCGTCCCGATGACACGCAGGGCAGGTAACCGGCCGCGCTCGGCGCGACGCGCTCGGCTCGGCACGCGCCGACTGTTGTCGATTGTTGAGTTGACGAGTGTCGCGTTCGGCGCACCCTCGTCACTGAGGGGGCCACGTACTCATTCTCCGCAGCAGCCCACTTGTCATCGCCCTCGGCCTATGTCGGGGGGGGGTGTCGCGTTCGCGATAAGTGTCGGCTCTGGCGCAGCGACCGCGGGTCGGGCGTTCGGTGGCGACGTGGACGGCCGGACTTAGCTGGCCAAGCCCGCTGGCTCAAGCACCCGCGTCGGTACGGTCCGTCTGCGCCTGGTCAGGGGTAGTACGTCTCGCACGCAGTCCCTGTGTCAGTGCCCGCCATGCCGTAGCACTGGTCCGCTTCGGTACCACCGTCTAATGCGTCGTCACCGTCGCCGCCGTAGAGAGTGTCGGAGTCGGCCCCGCCGCCGAGGAAGTCGTTGCCGGCCTGCCCGGAGATCGTGTCGTTGCCGGCTTGCCCGAAGATGCGGTCATTCCCGTCGCCCCCGTAGATCTGGTCGCCGCCGTCGCCGCCGCAAACCACGTCGTCACCGCCTAGGCCGTAGATGACATCGGCACCGCCGAGTCCGACGATCACGTCCGGGCCAGGCGTGCCGTAGAGCGTGTCGTTGCCGCTGGTCCCGATGATCGTCGCTGTCCGACCATCGCATGTCGGGGGCGGGGGCAGCGTCGTCGACGTCGGCGGAGCGGTGGTGAAGAAGATGTCGACCTGGGCGGAGATGAATGGTGCATTCGCGGTGGCCTCGATGTAGCACCGATCGCTGCAGGTGGCAGTGAATCCCTCAGCGTCATAGCTCCAGGTCACCTGCCTGGTCGCGGTGAAGGTGCCGTTCGCGTCGGTGTCGCCGCGTGCGATCGGTACGCAAGTGGTGTGGGTGCCGTTGGCGCCGTTCTCCTGGTAGCACTGCGACAAGTTGACAGACGTGTTGGGCGGGAAGTTGGTGACGGTCATCGTCGTTGTGTAGGCGGGAGTGGGGCCGCTGTTCGGATCGACGCTGAGGCTGCAGCCTGGAGGGGCCCCGTTCGTGCACCCCGCGGTCGCAGCTTGCGTTGGAGGTCCGAGGAACACGAGGCCCGCTGCGCCGGCTACGACACTTGCGGCGATCACCAACGCCTGCCTAAAAGTTAGAGCCCTCATCCGATCTCCTTCCGCCGACCCAGCAGCGCGCACCCTAGTACGCGAGTGGCTGCCGGCGTCAGGTGCACTTCTGTCCGGCGTGGCGTCGACTGGTGGCGAGCTAACGGCTCGGGCGAGTGCTACTTCAAGAACCGCTTATATCCCCACGGTGACGACGCAGGTGGCGTCGGTCCCGCTCGCTGACGCCGCCCCACACGCCGAACTTCTCCCCACCTTCGAGGGCGAAGGCCAAGCATTCGTCGCGTACTGGGCACCGCCGGCATGTCTCCTTCCTGGCCGGCTGTCCTCGCCGCGGACCGGAAAGAACAGTGAGCGCGGGTGTTCCTTGCAGGCGGCGTCGCTCATCCAACTCGGCCGCTGGAACAACGCGTAGAAGGCGTCGAGGTCGATGCGCTCGTTTCCGGCGGTGCCACTGGCGTACGCGGTCGAGGGCAATTCCGACGCGTTCAATCGTGTCGAAAAGACGTGGCAGGCCGGGACATTCAGACGATCATCGGCGCCGACGCGGAGGATGGGGCCGGTGCCGATTCAATGTCGGGGGCAAGGCTCCCGCCCGATGCGACCCGGTCGACGCGAAAGACGCGGGCGCGTTCGTCCTCCAACCGACGTTCCAAGTCGCGGGCCGCGCTGAGCAGTCGCTCGTCGCTCCATTCGCTAGCGACGATCTGCGGCGTGCCAACTGCGGCCAAGCACGCGCTCAGCGCGGATTGCATCCGCTGAATCCGAGTGTCGTGCAGGAGTTCGTAGTCCGCGGCCGAGAATCCCAACACTCGGACTGCGAGCGGTGGAACGACGTGACATCGGTTTGCGGCTACCTCGCGCGCGGTGAACATCAGCCGCGAAACTCTCGGCTTCCGAGCCGCGGAATTTCAGGGCCCTTAGCGCCGGTTTCGAATCGGTCACCGGGTCGGCGGCTACGCGGGGCGAAACTCTGCTTGAGCGCGCTCCCCTTTCCAGTGACAAGTTGACTTGGCACCGCAGCAGCGCGCGCCGGGTTATCCAGCTTGAGGATCTTCTTGGTGTTGTGGAGGCGCCGGTCGAGACCCGGTGCATCTTGGATTCTGAGCGAGGTCCCATCCCGGTAGGGCGACGTGAGCCGGTGGGGCGAGTTGATCCCCAGTAGTCCGTAATCCTCCAGCCGTTGAATCACCACAAGTCCTCCAGGGCCTGCACCTGTCGTCCGCCGCCGAACGCGACCTGGAGACCGCGGAGTCGGCCTTGGGCGTCCTCGACCCGTTTCTGGAGGATCTCAAGCTGCTCGAAGTGCTGCGCGTGGACGTGGAGCACTCGCATCTGGTTGTTGACCTCTTCGTTCGCGTGCCATATATCGGGCCCGTGCGTGAACCGCCGCAGCTCCTCTATCGCTTCGTCCAACGCCTTCTCCGCGGCTAACAAATCCTGGACTCGGGCCGCTTCGGTGCACCCTGGCGCCGCGCGTGCAAGGCGGCCGGCGTCGAAGGTCTGCGGTTCCATGCGCTCCGCCACACCTTCGCCAGCACGATGCCTACGACTTGAATAGGAATTCGGCTTCCTCGTCGTCGACGAGCGCACGGATCTCCGCCGCCAGGTCGGGCCGGGTCGACAGCGTGGCGTCCTCGTCGACCACCGCGAACGCCACCTCGCGGGCACGGGCCACGAGGTCCTTGTCGCGCCGCAGCGAGGCCAGCTTCAAGTCGGTGCGGCCCTTTTGCCGGGTGCCCAGGATCGTCCCTTCGCCCCGGATCTCCAGGTCGACCTCGGCCAGTTCGAAGCCGTCGGTCGTGCGCTCGATGGCCTCGAGCCGCTGCGCGCTGTCGGGCGTGTTGGCTTCGCCCAAGAGGTAGCAGTACGACCGGTCGGCGCCGCGCCCGACCCGGCCGCGCAACTGGTGGAGTTGGGCCACGCCGAAGCGGTCGGCCGACAGGATCACCATCACCGTCGCGTTGGGAACGTCGACGCCGACTTCGATCACGGTGGTCGCCACCAGCACGTCGAGTTCGCCGGCGCGGAACGCGGCCATGCCCGCCTCGCGCTCCTTGGCCGGCATCTGCCCGTGCAGCAGGCCGAGCCGAAGGCCGGGCAGCACCTCGGCGCCCAATCGCTCGTACTCCTCGACCGCCGAGCGGGCCTGGATCTTCTCGGACTCCTCGATTAGCGGGCACACCACGTAGGCCTGGTGACCAGCGGCCACCTCGGCCCGCACGCGATCCCACGCCGCCGTCTCCTCGAGCGGCCCGCGCGCCCACTCGGTCTTGATCGGGGTCCGCCCCGGAGGTAACTCGTCGAGCACGGTGACGTCGAGGT
>JACDEA010000366.1 GCA_013816725.1 Actinomycetota bacterium | reverse complement strand
CTCCTGGTGCAGGCGCCGAAGCTGGGCTGGATCCTCGGATTCTGCGCGATGGCGTCGCTGGGCCTGCCGGGGCTGGCCGGATTCTGGGGCGAGTTCCCCGCCATCCTGTCGGCGTACACCCCGGCCGCCGGTCTGTCGCTGCCGCTGTTCCGTACCTTCATGGTGATCGCCTCGATCGGCACGGTGCTGGCCGCCGGCTACCTGCTGTGGATGTTCCAGCGCACGGCGTTCGGCACCCCCAAGGCCGAGTTCGCCGACGCGCACATCCACGACGTGCACGGCCCCGAGTGGGCGGCGTGGGTACCTCTGCTCGCGCTCATCGTCGCCCTCGGTGTGTACCCGGCGCTGTTGTTCAACATGACCGACGGGGCGGTTCAAACGGTGTCGGCTGCGTTGCAGGCGGTTGGTAGGTGAGGAAGGCGGAGGCGGAGACGGAGCCGACCGGAAAATGCTGAGGAAGGCGGAGGCGGAGACGGAGCCGACCGGAAAATGCTGATGGCTGTGTTCCGCGCTCCGTATATCGACTACCACGCGCTGGCGCCCGAGATCGTCCTCACCGGCGTGATCATCGCCATCCTGGTAGTCGATCTCTTCATCGAGCGCGAGGACCAGAAGGTGCTTGTCACCAACCTGGCCGGCGTGGGCGTCCTGGCCAGCCTGATCCCGATCTTCTCGCTCGCCGTCGACGGGAGCGACCGGGCCATGTTCGGCGGTGCCTATGTGGTCGACAACTTCGCGCTGCTACTCAAGGCGGCGTTCCTGGTCACGGGCTATGTCGTGCTGCTCATGAGCACGCGCTACATCGAAGAGGGCGATTACTACGAGGGCGAGTTCGCGTTCCTCGTGTTGTCGTCGTTGCTGGGGATGGTCGTGATGTCGTCGGCCCGCGACCTGATAACGATCTTCGTGGCGCTCGAGCTGCTGTCGCTTCCGGCGTACATGCTGGCGGGCTGGCGCAAGCGTGACCTGCGCAGCAACGAAGCGGCGCTGAAGTACTACCTGCTCGGGGTCCTGTCGTCGGCGGTGATGCTCTACGGGATGTCGCTGATCTTCGGCATCACCGGCACCACCGTTCTGCCCGAGATCGCCGGAAAGCTCAACGGCGTCGAATCGGCGCCGGTGATCAGCATCGGGATCTTCTTCATCATCGTCGGCTTCGCGTTCAAGGTCTCCGCCGTCCCATTCCACTTCTGGGCGCCCGACACCTACGAGGGCTCGCCCACGCCCGTCGCCGCGTTCTTGTCGGTGGCCTCGAAGACCGGCGGCTTCGTCGCCCTGTTCCAGCTCATCTTCATCGCCTTCCCAGCGCAGTCCGACGTGTGGGGCCCGATCTTCTGGGTGCTGGCGGCTTTGTCGATGACGGTAGGGAATCTCATCGCGCTCCGGCAGACGAACATCGTTCGCATGCTCGCCTACTCGTCGATCGCGCAGGGCGGTTACATCATGGTGCCGTTCGCCATCGCCGGGGCCAACTCGCGTGCCCTCGATACAGCCAAGACGGCGAGCATCGTCTACCTCCTTATCTATGCGGCGATGAACCTGGGCGCCTTTGCCGTCGTCATCGCCGTTGCCCGCAAGACGCGATCGGGCGAGATCGCGTCGTTCGGCGGGTTGATGTCATACGCACCGGGCCTCACCGTCGCCATGACGTTCTTCTTGTTCTCACTGGCGGGGATCCCGCCGTTGGGCGGATGGTTCGCCAAGTTCTACGTGTTCCTCGCCGTGCTGCGCGCCGGCACGCCGTCGGCGATCGTCCTCGGCGTGATCACCGCGGTGAACTCGGTGATCGCGCTGTTCTATTACGCCGGCGTCGCCCGTGAGATGTGGATGAGCCCGGCGCCCGACGGCGACGTTTCGCCCATTCGGGTGCCGGCGCCCCTCGTCGCTGCGCTGGGTATCACCGGCGCCGCCGTCCTCGCCATCGGCGTCTACCCGCAAGTCTTCGCCCGCCTCGGCGACCTCGCATCCCTCGCCCGCTGAGGTTCGACGAGTTCCTCGAGGCCTCGCTGTACGGCCCGAACGGGTTCTACACGAAGGGGCGCGGCGCCGGCCGCCGCGCTGACTTCGTCACCAGTCCCGAGATCGGACCACTGTTCGGTGCCGTGCTGGCCAGGGCGCTCGACGAGTGGTGGGACGACCTCGATCAACCCGATCCATACGTCGTCGTCGAAGCCGGCGCCGGCCGCGGCACCCTGGCGCGATCGATACTGACGGCGAGCCCTCGATGCGGGCTTGCGCTGCGGTACGTCCTCGTCGAGCGGGCGGCGGTCGATCCGACCCCCGGCCTCGTGTTCGAGCCGCCGGAACTCGTGCTGGCCGCCGGCGCCCGCCACCACGGTCCCGTCGTCACCGCGCTCACGGAGATGCCGGCACTCAGGTTCACCGGGGTCGTCCTGGCCAACGAGCTACTCGACAACCTGCCATTTCGATTGTTCGAGCGGGCGGCTGACGAGTGGCTGGAGGTCTATGTCGCCGAAGGCCGCGAGCTTCTCGTCCCTGCCGGTCCGCCGCTAGCGCTGGATGCCCCGGTCGGGGCGCGACTGCCGTTGCAGGAGTTGGCCGGCGCCTGGGTGCGCGACGCCGTCGGGCTCCTCGAGCGAGGCCGGCTCGTCGTGTTCGATTACACCGACACGACTGCATCGATGGCGCGGCGGTCGTGGACGGAGTGGGTGCGGACGTACCGAAGCCACGGCCGTGGCGGCCACCCCCTCGACCATCCCGGCGAGCAGGACGTCACCTGTGAGGTGGCGGTCGACCAGTTGCCGGTGCCGACGAGCCAGCGCACGCAGGCCGACTTTCTCCGGGCGCACGGCGTCGACGTGTTGGTGGAGGAGGCCCGCGCCGGTTGGCGAGCGCGAGCCCACGTCGGCGACCTCGAGGCACTGAAGGAACGGAGCCGCGTCGGCGAGGGCGCCGCGCTCACCGACCTCGCCGGGCTGGGCGGCTTCACCGCGCTGGAGTGGCTCGTTTAGGACGCCAAGGCCCGTAGGTCGATGGGCGTCGCGGGCACGATGGCGACGTCATCGACGCCAGCCGCTCGATAGGCGGCGATGCGTTCCCGCACATAGGGCAGAGCCCCGACGGCCCCGACGGCGTCAAGGAGTTCGAACGGGACCGACGCCAACAGATCCCGGGGGTGGGCGCCCTGTCGCGCTTGCCC
>JACDEA010000365.1 GCA_013816725.1 Actinomycetota bacterium | reverse complement strand
TCTCCGTCCCGGCGACGGAAAAATCCGCGCGGAACGCAGGGGAGAGGCGCTCTCGACCTGATGGGCGAGGTCCCGCTCCGACTGGCGGACGTGACCGACGCCGCCGACCGCATCGCGGGCGTGGCCCACCGGACCCCGGTGGTGTCGTCCCGCACGCTCGACTCCCTGGTGGACGGTTCGCTCGTGTTGAAATGCGAGAACTGGCAGCGCACCGGGTCGTTCAAGTTCCGGGGGGCCTACAACCTGCTGGCCCAGATGCCCGATCAGGAGCGGCGGCGCGGCGTGTGCACCGTGTCGTCGGGCAACCACGGCCAGGCGGTAGCCCGGGCGGCGGCCGAGCTGGGCGTTCCCGCGGTCGTGTGCATGCCGGTCGACGCCCCGGCCACCAAGGTCGAGGCGACGCGGGGTTACGGCGCCGAAGTCGTGTTCTTCGACCGTGGTGAGATCTCACCGTTCGACGCCGGCGAAGCCTTGCGAAACGAGCGCGGCCTTCCGTTCGTCAGCTCGCACGACGACGCGCGGATCGCGGCCGGCGCCGGCACCGCGGCGTTGGAGCTTCTCGCCGAATCCGGACCCCTCGACGTGCTGGTCGCGCCGATCGGCGGCGGCGGCGGGATGGCCGGTTACGCGACTGTCGCCAAGGCCATGGCGCCGACCACCGTCGTCGTGGGCGCCGAGCCGGCCACGTCACAACTGGCCGCCCGCTCATTGGCCGCCGGTGCGCGTGTCCGGGTAGACCGCTTCGAGACGATCGCCGACGGCCAGCGCCTTCCCATCCTTGGCGCGTTCACGTTCGAGGTCCTGCGCGCCCACGTCGATTACGTCGTACCGGTCGCCGACGACGAGATCGTGGCCGCCATGCGATTGTTGTTCGAACGGCTCAAGCTGGTCGCCGAGCCCAGCGGCGCGATCGCCCTCGCCGCGATCCTGAGCGGTCGGGTCGACGTGGTGGGCCGGCGGGTCGGCGTGGTTGTTTCCGGGGGCAATATCGGCGTCGACCGGTTCCGCGACCTCGTGCACTAGCGCCGTCCGGGCTGGGTCGGGCGCCGCTGGCTGCTCAGAGGTTGCCGCGGCGGGCCTGATCGCGCTCGATCGCCTCGAACAGAGCCTTGAAGTTCCCCTCACCGAACCCGCGGGCACCGCGGCGCTCGATGATCTCGAAGAAGACGGTGGGCCGGTCGGTCACCGTCTCGGTGAAGATCTGCAGCAGGTAGCCGTCCTGGTCCCGGTCGGCGAGGATATTGAGGCGCTGGAGCTCGTCCCACGGCAGGTCGATCCCGGCCAGCCGGCCGCGGGCCTCGTCGTAGTAGGCGTCGGGCACCCGCATGAACCGCACGCCGCGGGCGCGCAGCGCGTCGACGGCAGCGACGATGTCGTCGGTCCGCAGCGCGATGTGCTGCACCCCCGGCCCGTCATAGGTCTCGAGATACTCCTGGATCTGGCTCTTCTTCAGCCCGTCGGCCGGCTCGTTCAACGGCATGACGATCTTGGTGCCGTCCCAGACCACCGTCGACATCAGGGCCGAGTACTCGGTGGAGATCTGGTCGTCGGAGAAGTGGACCAACGGAGAGAAGCCCATCACCTCGGCGTAGAAGTGCACCCAGTCGTCGAGCTTGCCCTTCTCGACGTTCCCCACCACGTGATCGATGGCGACGACGCCGACTGCGGGCCCGGCCGGCGCCGGCGGCAGGTTCTCGTTGGTGTACCCCGGCTCCAGCCTCTTTCGGTCGTACCTGGTCCGGTCGACGAACGTGTGCACGGTTTCGCCGTAGGTACCGATCTGGGCGAGACGAAGCGTGCCCAGGTCGTCGGTCTCGTCCCACGGCTCTCGAACGATCCGCCCTCCGCGCGTCACCGCGGCGGCGTAGGCGGCGTCGACGTTGTCGACCAGCCAGGCCAGGTCGTGCACGCCGTCGCCGTGGGTGCGGACGTGCTGCGCGATCGGCGACCCGGCGTCCAGCGCGCCCGACACCACGAAGCGGACGTCGCCCTGTTCCAAGACATAGCTGGACTTCCCGCGGACGCCGGTCTCGGGCCCCGCGTAGGCGGTGCAGCGAAAGCCGAAGGCACCGGCGAGGAAGCCCGCCATGGCCCGGGCGTTGCCGACCCAGAACTCGATGCAGTCCCACCCCAAGAGGTGGGCGGCCGGCGCTTGCGCACTCGGCGCCGTGGTCGTGGTCATCAAGCCACCTTCCTCGCGTAACGCGCGTACGCGTCATCGTCATAAGAGTCCAAGAACTCGGTCATCGTGGCGACGAGGTCGTCGACCGAGTCGGCCGCGAACAGCACGGGCTGGTACCGGGTGATGTCGTAGGGCTGCGCGCCCATGGCGGCGATGTCGAACGGTCGCACGTCGGCGCCCCGGAACGCTTCGAGCTCACCGAACGAAGAGAGGATTCCGGCGCCGTAGGCCCTTAGGGTGCCGTCCTCGTGCACAACACCGAACTCCATGGTGAACCAGAACACGCGTGACAGGAACTGCACCGCCTGGTCGCTGCGCACCCTTCGTACCGCGTCGCCGACCTTGCGGTAGAGGCCGGCGAATCGCGGGCTGGCCAGTTGGTTGGCGTGGCCGATGACCTCGTGGATGACGTCGGGCTCCGGCGTGTAATAGGGCACCGAGTGATGGCGGATGTATTGCGTCGACATGAACCACCCGTCGCCCAGCCCGGGGACGGGCTCGTACCGGAACCCGGTGATCGGCGCGAGCAGCGCCGAGACCTCGGTGAGCTGCGGCACGTGATCACCTGGAAGCTGCAAAGCCTCGACGCCGCGGCGGTACTCGTCGCAGGCCAGCCGCTCGTGGCGCTCGGCCAGTTCCTTCGAGCAGGTCCGCCAGAGGTCGTGTTCCTCACCGGCGTAGGGAGCAGCGGGAACGGGGTCGCCCCGGCGGTACGCGGCGGCGAGGTCGGACAGCGCCGCCCGGCGGGCGCGGTAGGAGGCGTCGGTGAGTCCAGGGTGGTCGGCGACGAGCTGACCGCCATAGGCCAGCGTGTTGACGCCCTTGTCGACCAGGCGCATATCGCTCATGTCCACAAGTATGCGCTTGTCGGCCGCCGATCGTCTAGATTGCTGTCGTGAGTCGAGACAAACTGTCTCCAGAGGGCGGTAGACCGGTCAACTTGTCCTACCTCGGGGCGAGCTGAGCCGTGGCTGTTGGACGTTCTGTC
>JACDEA010000364.1 GCA_013816725.1 Actinomycetota bacterium | reverse complement strand
TTGGCGACCATTTCGATGTCCAGCAATTCCAGGAACGGCATCGCCTGACGCAGCACGTCGCTCATACGAGCCGTATTAACACGACCGCGTAGGTTCAGCCCGATCTTTGAGTCCTTGTCGCCCTCCCAGGGCGAGAAGGACTCAAAAGTCATGGTGAGCCGGCATGGGACGCCATCTCCGCGGCCAGCGCGGCGCGGTCGCCGTCGGTGAGTGGCTGATACTCGATGGCCCGACCGGGCCGCCACCATACGGGGTCGGCGCACGACCACCCCTCGTCGCGCAGCGTCGCCTTCACGACCTTGTTGGTCGAGGTCATCGGCAGGCGCTCCATGACCCTCACGAACCGGGGGGCCCATTTCTTGCCCAGATCTGGGTCGCCGGCGAGGAACGCGGCCAACGCCGCGGCGTCGAACGACCGGTCGCCCCGCAGTTGCAGCGAGGCCATCACCGCGTCGCCGGCGGCCGGATCGGCGACGGCGTAGACCGCGGCGAGCTCGACGTCGGTATGGCGTTCGAGGATGCGCTCGACTGGCGCGGCGGCGAAGTTTTCGCCGTCGACGCGCAGCCAGTCGTGGCCCCGCCCGGCGAAGTAGAAGAATCCGGCCTCGTCCGTGTACCCCAGGTCGCCCGTCCAGTAGATGCCGTCCCGGGTGCGGTCCCCATCGGCTTCGGCGTTGTTCCAGTAGCCCTCGAACCGGGCCGCCGACTCCACGTTGGCGATCTCGCCGATCACGCCCGGCGGGCACATCTCGCCGGTCGCCGGATCGAGGACGACGGTGCCGGGGACCCCGCGGCCCAGCGCGCCGGACGGCGTGTCGGGGGTGCGGTTGATCGACGTCCCGCCCTCGGTCGAGCCGTACCCTTCGATGACCCGGCAGGCGAAGCGCTCACCGAAACGGGCCACGTCGGCCTCACGGGCCTCGTTGCCGAACACCACGCGCAACGTGTTGTCGGCGTCGTCGGGCTGCTCGGGCGTACCCAACACGTACGTGAGCGCCTTGCCGACGTAGTTGGTGTGGGTGGCGCCGAACCGTCGGATGTCGGCGATGAACTCCGACGCCGAGAACTTCCGCCGCAGCGCGAGTGACGCGCCCACCGCCAGCGTCGGTGACCAACCCGTCATCAGCGCGTTCCCGTGGAACATGGGCATCGCTTCGTAGAACACCGACTCCGGCGTGATCTCGAGCATGGCCACGACCTTGTAAGCGATGTCGACCATTCGCCGCTGCGAGCAGCGAACCGCCTTCGGCGCGCCGGTCGTCCCCGAGGTGAACAGCAGCACGAGCAGCGACCCCGGATCGACGCCCTCGTCGACCACATCGCCGGCGCCGACGGCGAGGTCGTCCACCGCGACCACGGGTGCGCCCACGCCGCCGAGCAGCGCGAGGCGCTCGCGGTCGGTCACCACGTACTGGCACTCCGTATGGGCCACGTCGCGGGCCAGTTCGGCGCCGCGCCGCGTCGGGTTGATGCCGACGATCGTGGCCCCCGTCAACGCCGCGGCGCCGAGCCAGAAGCAATACTCGGGCACGTTGTCGAGCAACACGCCGACGTGAAACGGCCCGTTGCGACGGTTCTCCCTCAGCCACGCCGCCCGCCCGGCGCTCTGGGCGACGGTGTCGGCCCACGACCACACCTCGCCCTCGAAACGCACCGCCGCCGCGGGGTCGTCGGCCCTGGCCAGCAGCAGCGAGGCCACCGACGTCACGGCAGGTGCTTCAGCCAATTTCCCTCGGTGGCCCGTTTGGCGAAGCGCCACCCGCCCGCAGTGCGCACGTACTCATCGCGGTAGTGGCCTCCCGACATCAAGACGCTGCCGTCGGCCAACGTGTTGGGGTTGTAATAGGCGAGCCACCCGCGCGCGGCGTCGCCCTCGAGGGTGACCTCGCGGTTCGACACGTAATGCACCGACAGCGTGAACGCGGTGAGGGTCTGCTCCAGCCAGTCGGCGATGTCGGTCACCGTGCCGGCCACGCCGCCGGCGGTGGTGTAGTCGATGGTCGCGTCGTCGACGAAGCAGCTGCGGAACAGCTCCCAGTCCCGCGAGTCCACCGCCGTGGCGTACCGGGTGATGAGATCGTCGATTTCGAATCGGTCGGTCAGAGCAGCGAGGTCCACGCGGGCAAGATACTGGCCGTGCCCCACGTTGTGTTCGTCTGTACCGGCAACGCCGCCCGCTCGGTGATGGGTGGGGCCGTGCTGGCCGAAGCGGACCCGACCGTGACCGTCACGACGGCGGGCACCCACGTCGTCGAGGGCCAACCGATCAGCTGGCGCACCCGCGACGCGCTGGCCGGCGTCGGGCTCAAGGCTGACACCCATCGCAGCCGGCAGCTGCGCGCCGAGGACGTGGCCGACGCCGACGTGATCGTCGGCTTCGAGGCGATCCATGTGGGGTATGTGAGGCGCAACTTTGCTCACGCTTCGGCCAAGACTGCGACCCTCAAATACCTCGTTGACCACCTCGCACCGACGGGCGGCACCTTGAGCTGGCGCCTCGCTCAACTCGGGCTCGACGGCGTCGTCCTCGAGCGTCAGGAGGACGTCGTCGACCCGGCTGGCGGTGACATCGACGACTACCGGGCCTGCGCCGCCCAGGTCGACCATCTCGTGCGGGAGCTGCTGCCCCGCCTCCGGTGAGCGCGCTGGTCCCCCCGACGGTGAACCCGCCCCTGCGCACGATGCTGTGGCGGGGGATCACGCTGCGCTGTCCGCGCTGCGGGGGCGGGCGGGTCCTCAGGTCGCCGTTCAAGCTGAAGGATCGGTGCCCGCGGTGCGACTTGCTGTTCGAGCGGGAGGAGGGATTCTGGCTGGGCGCCTACGTGATCAACTTCGCGGTGGGCGAGGGCCTCGTCGGAATCCTGTTGATGGTCTTCCTCTTCGTGAAGATCAACAGCCCGAGCGTGCCGCTGGCGCCGTGGATCCTCACTGGGATCGCGCTTTCCGTCGTGTTACCGATCGTGTTCTTCCCGTTCTCGCGCACGGTGTGGGCTGCCATCGACCTGGCCATGAACCCCGTTGGGGAATCTGGGGAAAGATCTCGGTATGGCTGACGCGAAGAAGGCATGGAGCGACGTGGGCGACCGGCTGAGCGCGCTGGGACTCAAGCTGAAGTTCCACGCCGAAGAAGAGCTCACCGATCAGGAGAAGGAGGCGTCGTCGGGGATAGAC
>JACDEA010000363.1 GCA_013816725.1 Actinomycetota bacterium | reverse complement strand
GCGCCGCCGTGGATCGCCACGTCCGCGGTGATCGGGCCGTCCGGCGTCAGCACCCGACCGCCCTTGATCAGCAGGTCACGCGGCAATGGGGCCTCCCGCGCCGAGGAGAAGAAACAGCACGGCTTGGCGCACGGCGACGCCGTTGGCCACCTGCTGGGTGATGACCGCGTACGGCTCGTCGGCCACTTCGGCGGCGATCTCGACGCCGCGGTTCATGGGCCCGGGGTGCATCACGATGGCGCCCTCGGCCAGGGTGGCCGCCCGGGCCCGGGTGAGGCCGTACCGCGCCGTGTACTCACGCGCCGATGGCAGCAGGGCTTCGGTCATGCGCTCGTTCTGCAGCCGCAGTAGATAGACGACGTCGACCTTCGGGAGCACCGCGTCGAGGTCGGTGCTCACCGCTGCCGGCCAGCCGTCGAGCGAGGGCGGCAGCAGAGTGTGCGGCGCGACCAGCGTTACGTCGGCGCCGAGAGCGGTGAACGCGATCATGCCGGAGCGGGCGACCCGGCTGTGTTTGATGTCGCCCACGATGGCGATGTGCTTGCCGGCCACGCCGCCCAGGCGCTGGCGGATCGTGTAACAGTCGAGGAGGGCTTGGGTCGGGTGCTCATGCCAGCCGTCACCGGCATTGATCACCGCCGAGGTGGACCAACGGGCGACCTGCCACGGCACGCCCGAGCAGCGGTGGCGCACGACGATGGCGTCGACACCCATCGCATCGATGGTCTGGATCGTGTCTTTGAGCGACTCGCCCTTCTTCACCGACGACGTCGACACCGAGAATGTCATCGTGTCGGCCGACAGTCGGCGGGCTGCGGTTTCGAACGACAGGCGCGTTCGGGTGGAGTCCTCGTAGAACAGCGACACCACGGTCTTGCCCCGCAGCGCGGGCACGCGGGCGATGTCGCGCTGACTCACCTCGACGAACGAGTCGGTCAACTTGAGAACCTCGTCGATTCCGTCGGCGCCGAGGTCGGCGACCGACAGCAGGTTCCTGGTCGCGGTCACTTGGTGGGCACCACGTCGCCCAGCGTCACGCCGTCGGGGGTGACGTCGACCATCTCGTCGCGACGGGTCGGGAGGTTCTTGCCGACGAAGTCAGGCCGGATCGGCAGTTCGCGGTGGCCCCGGTCGATCATGACCGCCAGTTGCACCGCTTTGGCCCGCCCGTAGTCGGCCAGCGCGTTGAGTGCGGCCCGCACGGTGCGGCCGGTGAAGAGCACGTCGTCGATGAGCACGACGGTGCGGCCGGCCAGGTCGACCGGGACTTCGGTGACCGCTTCGGGCAGCACGGGCCGCAAGCCGATGTCGTCCCGGTAGAACGCGACGTCGAGCGTGCCCACCGCGACGTCGACGCCCTCGATGGCCAGCAGCTCCTCGGCCAGGCGGTAGGCCAGCGGCACGCCCCCGGTTTGGAGGCCGACGAGGACGACGTTGTCGAGCCCGTGGTTGCGCTCGACGATCTCGTGGGCGATGCGGGTGATGGCCCGGCGCAGGTCCTCGCCGTCCATGACCTGGGCCCGGGCAACAAAAACGCCCCCCAGCGGGGGCGTCAGCGAGCGTTCACGTTCGGCCATGTGGCCAATCCCTTCTCCGTGCGAGCCTCACAGGACCCGCTTCACGGTTACGGCGAATATACCCGAGCCACCGGCCCCCGCTGCATTACCTTTCAGGCATGCCTGGAAAAGTTCCGCAGAAGCCGAACGAGAAGAAGAAGGGCAAGTCCCTCAAGGAGAAGCGGGCGGCCAAGCAAGCCAAGAAGGGTCGCTAACCGGTCAACCCGGGCGCAGTTCCGTCGCGACCGACGCCAGCACTCCGTTGACGAAGCGTCCGGAGTCCTCGGTGGAGTACTGCTTGGCCAGCTCGACGGCCTCGGAGAGGATGGCGGCGGTGGGGATGTCCGGGCGATCGAGCAGCTCGTAGATCGCCAGCCGCAGCACGTTGCGGTCGACCACCGGCATGCGCTCGATCGTCCAGTCGCGGGCGAACCGCCTGATCAGCTCGTCGATGGGCTCGCGATGGCGATCGACGCCGCTGACGAGGTCGACGGTGAAGTCGTCGGCCGCCAGCGGCAGGTCGGCCAGCACGGCGTCGCCTGACAGGGCCTTGGCTTCGGCTTCGTAGAGCAACGACAGCGCTCGCTCGCGGGCTTCTCGCCGCGTCCCGACACTCACGCGCGGGTGATGTACTCCCCGGTGCGGGTGTCGACCTTGATCCGTTCGCCCTGCTCGACGAACAACGGAACCTGCACCGTCAGGCCCGTTTCGAGGGTCGCCACCTTACGGGCGCCGGACACGCGGTCGCCCTGCACACCAGGCTCGGTGGCGGTGACGGTGAGCTCGACCGCGGCCGGTAGGTCGACGCCCACGATCTCGGTGCCGAACAGCTGGAGCACTGCGGAGTCGCCTTCCTTGACGAACGAAGCCGCGCTCCCCAACTGCTGATCGCTGACGTGGAGCTGGTCGTACGTCGTTGAGTCCATGAAGACGTAGTCCTCGCCGTCGCGGTAGAGATACTGCATCTCCCGCTTGTCGATCATGGCCTGTTCGACCTTCTCGTCGGCCCTGAACGTGCGGTCGAGAACCGCGCCGCTGCGCGCGTTCTTCAGTTTCGTGCGCACGAACGCACCACCCTTGCCCGGCTTGACGTGTTGAAACTCGACGACGGTGAACAATCCCTCCGGCAGGTTCAACGTCATGCCGTTCTTCAGGTCGTTGGTGGACAGCGCCATCAGGTGAGAACCAGATCCTTCGGTGCGTTGGTGAGCGGGCGACAGCCGTCGGCGGTGACCACCACGGTGTCCTCGATGCGGACACCCCCGTGCTCGGGAAGGTACACGCCCGGCTCCACGGTGACGACTTGCCCGACGGCCAGCGTGTCGACGCTGGCGGCCGACACCGCCGGCGCCTCGTGGATGTCGAGGCCGACACCGTGGCCCGTCGAGTGCATGAACGCCTCGCCCCACCCGGCGTCGGCGATCACGTCGCGGCACACCTTGTCAACGGCGGAGGCGTCGATGCCGGCGCGGACCGCGTCGACGCCGGCCGCCTGCGATTCGGCGACGACGTCGACCATCCGTTGGAGCGTGTCCGACGCCGGCGGGCCCACGCACAGCGTGCGGGTCATGTCCGAGCAGTAGCCGTCGACGATGGCGCCGAAGTCCAAGACGATG
>JACDEA010000013.1 GCA_013816725.1 Actinomycetota bacterium | reverse complement strand
ATCCGCTCGATGCCATCCCGATCTACGAACGCGCGATGGCCTCGCAGATCGAAACGAAGAACAACGGCGGGTACCGCTCCGCCGTCGACCTCCTCGCCCGCATCCGCACCCTCGCAGCGAAGGCCGGTGAGCCGCAACGCTTCACCGAGCTGCTCGCCGCGGTGACCGCTGAACACGCGCGCAAGCGCAACCTCATGGCGCTCATCACAAAGAAAGTGCTGGACCTGAGCGAGCGATGATCGAACTCCCGACCGAGGTGATCGGCTTCCATGGCACCAACAGCGCTGCCGTAGCGCGCTTGCTCGCAGGCGAGATCGGGCAGAGCGATCAGCACTTCGAGTGGCTTGGCACTGGCTTCTACCTGTGGCAGGACTCGCCCTGGCGTGCCCAGGCGTGGGCGGTCGATCGCTTCGGCGACAATGCCGCGGTCGTCGCGGCGCGGGTGAGCCTCGCCGGCTGTGCGGATCTGCTCAACCCATACTGGCAACGTGAACTCGCCGGCGCCGACGACCAGTACTTCGCTGAGTGCCTGGCCGACGGCCGTGTTCCAGCGCAGAACCGTCCCAGTGGGAATCGGGCTCGAGACTGCGCGGTGATCAACTGGTATTGCGAGCGCGCCGGCGGCGAAGGGCTCCAAATCAGTTCCGTGCGTGCCATCTTCGAGGAGGGCGAGCCGATCTTCGAGGCTTCCGCCATCCGAGCCCTGTCCCATATGCAAATCGCTGTGCGGGACCGCTCCGTTATCCTTGAGATCGAGGAGATGTCATGGTGAAGCTTGAGGATCCGACCATCCCGTTCGCTGGCGTCGTCGCTCGGCGACGCGCGGAGCGAGCCGGCGCGGACTCCGTCGTCTTCCGACTCGGCGCTCCCGGCCGGGACTGGGACGCGATCTACCCTGAGCCCGGCCCGAAGGCCATCGTGGGAGCTAGCGATGCGGCACTCGGCGCCGACTGGGTCGAGGACACGATGCAAGTCGTCGGATCCATCGGCGGTCTGCTGGCGGATCTTGGTTTCCAGGTCTGCCCGGCGAGCGCTCTCACGGCGGGCACCATCCGCCCATCGTTGCTGGCATGGGTCGCGCACGGCGGCGCTGCGGTCGAAGAGCGCCGCGCATTGGATGCCCTCGGGGCGCCCGGCGTGATGATCGGCCCGTGCGGTTCAGCGCCTGTCGCATGGGTCTGCATCGACGAGCACGAGTTCAATGATCGGAACCAGTTCATCCGCCGGTTCGTCGCCGAAGTCAGCGACCTTGTCGACCTGCACGAAATCGAAAACGTGTCAAACAACTTGTCAAACGAACCACGACGCACCGAGCCGGACGACGCCGGACGAACGGTTCTCGAAAGCGCCGCTGACCTGCATGTAGACGCACGTAGACGTACCAGACGTCACCCACCCGAACGGGGCGCGTCGGACTCATAACCCGAAGGTCGCGGGTTCAAATCCCGCCCCCGCCACCAATGCGATGTCTCGGGACGTCGGCGGCCGCCGCCGGCAGTAGTCGCAGGACTCAGTCGGGCGGGGACCGGCTGCCGTGCTCCCGGAACGCCGGCATCGCGCCGCGGCCCATACCCCACGTGACGCCGCCCAGGCGACCCTCCTCCAGCTCCTCTGGCGGGCGGGGTCGGTAGTTCCGCAGGAGGAGCGCTTCGACGTCGATGCCGTCTTGCATCGCTGCGCACGGCTCCAGGAAGGGACAGGCGGGGCAATACGGGCCCGGCGTGGGATAGAGGGCCAGGCTCGGGTCCAGCATCTCCGCGGCCTCAACCGCCAGCTGGGCGCCGGCGTGGGCGATGGCGCCGGGCGAGAGCCGAAGACGGGTCCGCCGGAACCGCCCCTCGGGAGTCAGCTCGTTGTAGAGCACGCCGTGGACCCGAGCATCGAGGAACGTCGCCTCCCACGCCCACGCCGCGGCGATGGCCTCTTCGTCCAGCTGGAGTTCGGCTGGTTCGGTCCACGGACCGAACCGGTGCACGAGCAGCCAGTGGGCGCGTTCGTTGTCGACGACTAGGGCGTTCACTCGGCCCTGGTAGTGAACGGCGCGCCCGTCGGGTGCGGTCAGATCCCGATCGCCGACGGGATCGGGGATCCTGGCGTCGAAGTCGAACTCGACCCGGACCGGCTCGAAGTCGTCGAGGGCTGCGGCCCAGTCGACATAGCGCTCCACGTAGCCGGCCGCGTCGCCTGCCGACTGCACGACCAGCGGGCGCACGATGGTGCGGTCCCAGGCCCACATGCCCGGGAAGTAGTGCACGGCTAGGGCCTGACGCACCGGGTCCTCGGCTTCCATCGCGGTCCCGACCGGTTCCAGCCCCCGTCGCAGCCGCGCCCCGAGATCCCATGCCCGCCGGCATCGCTTGAACGCCGCTCGTTCGGCTGCCGTTATCGCGACCACGGCCATGCGGCCACCGTAGGCCCGGCGCCGTCGTGTCGCTTCTGTCCGACGTGTGATCGTGAGCGACCGGATGCGCGCGACACTTTCGTCGCGATGGAGATCAGGTGTGCCGACTGCGGGTGTCTGGTCGACCGCGGCGTCATCCTCAAGCCGTGCGATCGGTATCCCGACTGCTGCTGCCAGGAGCTGCCAGTCAAGGGGTTATCGCAGACTACGTGAGTTGGCCACGCTGCTCAGGGCGCTGCTCAGAACGCGGCGGGCGGCGCAGTGACTCGGTCAAGAGGTGACGAGGTTGGATAGGTGCTGCAGCGAGTTGGCGAGGTGGTCCGGCCCGAACGGCGGGAACCCGAGGTGCTCGCGCACCTCGGGCCCGACTGCTGACCAGTCGTACGTGAGCGTCACCGTTGTCTGCGACGGCCCGTTCGCCGCAAGGTCGTAGCGCCAGATCCAGCCGCCGAAGCTGAGCTTCCCGGTCTCGGGCGACTCCGTCCCGGGCTTCCACGCGATGGCCCGGGGCTCGTCGAACACCTCGACCAGGTTGGCGATCTCGTAGTCCTTGTCCGGGTGGTTCGGGTGGTACATGGCCATCCGGAACACATCACCTGCGGCGGTGATGCGATCGGCGTCCAGAGACTCGCGGACCCACCCGGTGCCGTCGATGGCGGCGTGGGCCGACGGGTCGGTGAGGACCGCGAACACCGTCTCCGGGTCGGCTTCGATCCTCGTCGAGGCAGCAAGCTGGTCGGTTCCCATGCCGATAAGACTCCTCTCGGACCCGAACTCATCGCCCGCCACCGGCTGATGACTTACCGTTGCTTCCCGGCGAGGAACAGAGCGATGGCCTTGTCGATACGCCGTTGACGGGTCTCAGCAGTCTTCGCGGCATTGATGTTGTCGACGTGATAGCGCTGCAAACTGTTCGAGAGCTTGCCGAAGAATTCCCGGGCTGGTGCGTTGGCCGCGAGTGCGGTCTCGAAATCGGCAGGAATGCTGACCTCGCGAGGCGAGTCGGCGATGGTCAGCGTGACGGTGATGGGATCCGCAGCTTTCAAGCCGGTGGCTTTCCGGATGGCCGCGCTGATGCCGATCATGTACTTGCCGCTCATGACCGCGACGGTGTTCCGGTACTCGTGGCCGTTCACGTTGACGAGCACGGACGGCCGATTGCCGGCCGCGAGCTCAGCGACGGCGTCCTCGGGCACCACGATGCCGGTGTTGTTGCCGCTGGCAGCGACTGTCGTCTCGAACGTCACCCTCTTGGGTGGGATTGACGCCATCTGCTCACCTCAGCTTCACGTGGGGCGGCAGCCCGGCTGCCGCGGCCCGAGTACTTCAATCGTTCCATAGACGTGGATCGACGCCCGCCGCGTGTGGCCCTGACACCCGCAACCCGAGGGGTCGTGGACAGCAGTAACGGTCCCTCGTCGGTCAATGGTGTCAAACGACTTGTCAAACGAACGACGACGCATGGCCATGGACATGGGCGTGAATCGGGCGGGACCTAGCGACATGGGAACAGCGGCCGACCTGCACGAACAAGGACCGGGCCGGACCGAGCCGAACGAGGCGACACCTCTTACCCGCCCTCATAACCCGAACTCGACCATTCGCTCAATGGCCCCGGCCGGGCTACGTCGCTTTGTGGTAGGAGGTGGCATGGCAGCCAGCCGTAGCGTGGCGGCGACTTCCCCGCGCCGTGCGCGCTGACAAGAGTGCGCGGACAAGTCGGCTTCACACTGGCGGCGATCCTGGTCGCCGGGTGCACCAATTCGAGTCCCGCAGCGCAGCAGAGGATCGGGTTGCCCGGCCCGGCAGCAGTGCCGCTCGGTTATCACGTCACGTACCGCGTCACCGCGCCCGGTGGGGCCGTTACCACCGAACAACTTTGGGTGCATCGCCCGTTCGAAAGCGATAACCGCAGTCTCCGGGGAGCGACAGTCATCTCGGTTGTCGTGGCCCGACTCGGACGACAACTCGTCCGGGCCGGCGACGCGATCTCCGGAGTACTCGAGGTCGCGGTGAACGCCGCGCCGGGGGACGTGCGGATCGATGCCGTCGCCAAGCAGGCTTTGAGAGCCGGCACGCTCCAAGCCGGGTCCGAGATGCGAGTCGCCGGCAGGCGCTGTCGCGTCTACCGGTCTCTACACGACCTCACATCGACGGGCCTCACGGGGGTGCCGCGGTCGACCGACCACGTCGACACATGTATTGACTCCGCCGGCGTGGTGCTCGACGTGCGAACGGTCACGAATGGGCGGTCCGCTGAGAAGCGGGCCGTGGAAGTGACACTCGGCGTCGCCGCATCCCCACCTGGTGATTACGCGACGATCGGAACCCGCATCCCGTTTGAGAACGGCGGCGGCCGTATCACCGCATTGACCGATACGAGCAGACCGCCGGGGGGTGCATTCTGGAGTCTCGCCACACCGCCCCCCGGTTTCGCCCACCTGGGCCGGTTCGCCGTTGTGCCGCCTCAACCGCGGGTCTCAGTGGGCCAACCGCCAACGAGCATCGCGACCGCGATCGACGATGTCTTTGTCCGCGGGCCCGACGTGATCGTGGTTGAGCAAGGGCATCGTCCGCGGGCCGCCATGGACGGCCCGCCCGTCGAACTCGGCGCGCTCGGGCGGGGGCGTCTTGTGCTCTCGGGCGTCGCTTCGTCGGTCACCGCACAACTCAGGGGCAGCGCCTACGTCGAGGTGCGCGGCACCGTGGCGCCCAGCGTTCTCGCCTCCGTTGCCCGGTCGTTACGGGCGGAGCCGCCCGGAACACTCGTAACCGTGCCCGAAGGGGTCACCGACGGTCCATAGTGGACGCGATCGATCAGTACCCCAGTGAGTTGCAGAGGTAATAGCAGGCGAACGTGTATGTCGGCGGACGATCGGCGGCGGGCAACTCCGGGAAGATGAGCTGCGTGTTGTTCGGGTCAAACCACGGAATCTTGGCCTTGGGGAACGACTTGTACATGTACCGAGTGCCGTTGTTGACGTAGCGGTAAAGCCCGTTGCCCTCCACGCCGCTCTCGTTCGGGCCGCTGGCGTTGGGATCCCACCAGATCAACGTGCCGTCGTCGCTCTGGTTGTAGTCGTCCCACTGCCAGAGGCGGGTCCCGAAGGCAATGACAGGGTTAGTCACCCGCTTCTGCCAAGCGGTGGGCGAGATCGGATAGCCGAAAACGCCCGGGTAGCTCTTGCCGACGCACGGCTGGCCCCCCGTGGTCTTGGACGTGAACGGCGGCGCGCCGCACTGGAAAGTCCGGGGGTTCAGGTTGGGACCGGCGGAGTGAACCCCGAGCAGCGCGCCCCACAGCCTGGGGTACAGGGTGGTGTACTCCGCTTTGGCCGGCGGAGTCGCATTGAACTGCCAGTTGTAAACCGTGAACGAATCGGTGGCGGTCTTGGGAACCCGATCGCCCAGCGCACTGAAGCCAAAGTTGTGTTTCCACTGCTGCGGGTCGTACAGACGGGCGAAGAACGCCGTGTCGGTCAGCGCCGAGCCGGTTTGAATCCACTCCGGGAAGTACTGCTGTTTCGTCGCGGCGCTGGTGAAATAGACAGGGGTGACCGGGTCGCCCACGAAGATGATCGACGAGATCCTGTCGGATTTGAACTTCGCCATGTCGGTTTGCGCGTCGGCCTGCGCCTGGGCCGGGTTGGTGATGTCGCTGAGCGGGAAGGAGACGACGTCGGTGATATGGATGCCGCACTGGTCCTTGACGCGCTGCACGAAGAAGTCGGCCCCGGCCTTGTACGCGTTGGACGGGTCACTTGGCCACATGAGAGCGTAAGTGCGGGCTTTCTTGGTCGGGGCGTTGAGATCGGCTTCGCCGGCGAACTGTGGGGGATACGGGTTGATCTCGTTGCACAACATCTCGGCGCGCATGCTGTACACCTGCGTCTCGTCGGGTAGCCCCGAATTTCCCCAGACATAAGGGGCCCGCTCCAGGTAGTACTCGTGGGGCAGCGTGGTTGTGCAGATGCACGGCACGTGGTTGGCCACGAGTGTGTCGTAGAAAGCGGCCGGGTTCCCGGCGTCGCCGAGCGAGAGGTACGCCTTGATCTCCTTGGCGATCTTGATGGCGTCGGCCTGCGCCTCGGAGTTCTGCGCCGCGTCGCTGTCGTTCGGGTTCACGGCGCTTTCGAAGAACACGAGCTTGATCTTGCGCCCATAGGTCTGGAAGTGGTGCTCGAGCAGGTCGACGTAGTTCTGAAGGGTCTGCTCGATTTCCGCCCGGGTATCGGTGTCGCCACCCGCCGCCAGGATGGCTGCGGTGGCCGCGTTGGGTTGCGCCTCGGGAACCGCGAAGGTGATCGTGGTCGCAGTGACGCCTTGGTAGGTGGCGCCACCGTTCTTTCCGCCGTACGGCGGCACGCACGGCGGCGCGTACAAGGATGGCACCTTCACCCGGCCGGTCACCGGGTCGCAGAACGGGTCCGAGGTATTCGCCGGCGCGGTTGGCGAACCGTTCGTGCCCGCGGCGCCGCTACGGGTTCCTGAGAACGACCCGCCCCCGAGTGCGGACGCGGCATTGGCGCCACTGTTCGTTCCGTCGGACCCGCTTGAGGACGCGCCGGCCGATTCGCCGGAGGCGTCAGCCGCCGAGGTCCCGAAGTTGGCCCTGCCCGAGACCTGCGTCCCGGTGTTCGTCGGCTTGGGCGTTCCCGGGAGTAGGAACACGACGAGCAGGACAGCTCCGACGGCGAGAATGAACGGGCGGTAGCGCGCCAGTGCTCGCCCGAGGTCTCCCAGCGTGACTTCGCCCAACGAGCGTTGCGAACCGTTCATGTCTTATCCCCTGGTGGTTTTGATTGGAGTTTTGGTGCGCGACCGATTGCGCGGCGTCTTGACCGTAGGCAGCTTCGATACAGGCAGGGCGCCCGAACGCGCTGTCGCCTCCGCACTCGTGCCCAGGTAGGCCGCCACGACCCGGGGGTGGTTCACCACATCGGTCGGTGTGCCCCGCGTGACAACCTCGCCCAGGTCGAGCGCGATCACCTCGTCGGCCAGGCCGGTGAGCAGCGGCATGTCGTGTTCGATGACGAGCAGGCTCGACGCGGTGAGATCCCGGACGCGGCGCAGCACGCCTCCGAGAGCCTCTGTCTCGCGTTGCGCTATGCCCGACGACGGCTCGTCGAACAGGATCACCGTCGGCTCGTGGGCCAGGATGCAAGCCAGGTCCACCATCCGCCGAGTTCCGGTCGAGATCTCCGACACGAACTTGTTGCGGAACGCGTTGAGCCCGAGCAATTCGGCTAGCTCGTCGATGCGCTGCTCGACTGCGGCCTCGGCCTCGATCGATGCGGGCAGGTGCAGCGCGGCGGCCAAGGGGTCTCGCACTACGAGGTGTCGCTCCAACGCAACCTTGATGGTCTCGTCGATCGTAAGAGCCGGGAACAGCCGCGAGTCCTGGAACGAGCGACCTAGGCCCAGTCGCGCACGAGCGTCGGGTGAGAACTCAGTGACGTCTTCACCGTGCAACAGGATCCGGCCGCCGTCGACCGGGTAGAACCCCGAGATCAAGTCGAAGAGCGTTGTCTTGCCCGCTCCGTTGGGGCCGAGCAGACCGAGGATCTCGCCGTCGTGCAGGGTCAGTGACACGTCGAAGTTGGCCGTGACGCCACCGAAATGTTTCGACACCCCTATCGTTTCGAGCACGGCGGCGCGGTCGGCACCGTCTTTCGTAATGCTGCCGTTCCCTGTTCGCGCTACCGCCCGTGGGCGCTTCCGGGCTGGGGTGGTTCCCTCCGCCCTGGCAACGCCTTCCAAGAAGACAGCCCGCAGAACGTCGGGACGCTTGAGCAGATCAGCGGTCGGTCCGCTGAAGCGGATCTCGCCCTTCTCCAAGAACACCGCCCGCTTGGCCAGCGTCAACGCCACGTTGACGGACTGCTCGACCAGCACGATCGTCGTGCCCTCCTCGGCCAGCTGGCGCACCGTCGCCAGAAGCTGCTCGACGATGACCGGTGCGAGGCCGAGCGTTAACTCGTCGATCATCAATAGGCTCGGCTTGCCCAGCAAGGCTTGGGCCAGCACGAGCATCTGTTGCTCGCCGCCTGAGAGGTTGCCGGCCTGGATGTCCCAGCGCTGTTTGAGGACGGGGAAGTACGACAGTGCTCGTTCGGTGCTCTCGCGCAGGGCCGCGGGGTCGCCCTTGAACATCCAACCGGCGATCCGAAAGTTGTCCGCCACCGTCAAACCTGGGAATACCCCGCGATCGCCAGGGACGAGCGCCATGCCCAGAAGCGCCTTCGTGACGGCGTCGGCGTGCGACACGTCGCGGCCCTTGAAGAACACGGCCCCGCCGATGGGATCCATCAACCCGCTGACGGCGCGCAGGAACGTGGACTTCCCTGCGCCGTTGGTTCCGAGCAGCGCGACGATCTCGCCTTGACCCACATCGAGGTCCACGCCGAAGAGGATCTGCACGTTGCCGTACGCGACCTCGAGGCCGCGCACCGCCAACAGCGCGTCGACGTCACCCGCGGCCTGGCTCTTCTGGGCCTGCACGACGTCGCGGGCGACGAACTTCCGGGCCGTGATCTCAATCGCTCCAGCCATCATGACGATTGTTCCGAGCACGTAGCACGCGACGCGCTCGTGACTGTTCGCGATGCCGCCGATGGACGGGGCCACTACGAGCGCGCCGAGCGTCACCCAGAGAAGAGAATACGAGTACGCCTGGCCGCGTAAGCGAGGCGAGGCGACCAGTCCGATCATCGAGTAGTACGCGGGAGCGAAGCCGCCGGCGCCGAAGGCGAGAAGGAAGGTCGCGACCGCCGCGAGCCACGCCGTGGGCGCCAGGCCCATCAACACGATGCCGACACCGAACTCGGCAATCATCAAACCGTTGATCAAGGGCAGCGCGTCCGGGCGGGACCGGCGCAGCCACGTCTGCACTAGCCATCCGCCCACGATTGTTCCGACCAACCCACCTAGGCCGAAGACCGCCGCGACTGCGCCGCGCGCTCCGGCGTTGTAGTGGTACACGTCCTTAAAGAACACGTTGCGTAGCGAGGCGAACGCGACGACGCCGCCGCCAAAGAACGCGGCGGCCCACCACGTTCGGCGAAGCGAACGAATGGCTGCGAGTCTGCGGAAACCTTCGCCGAAGGACGGTCGTTCTTCGTTGTCAAGCTTCAGACCGACCGAGGCGCCTCGGCCCGGATCGGTCAGTCGACCAAGCAACCACGCGCCGGCGAGTGTCGGGAACGCGAGCACGACGAACACGCTGCGCCAACCGAACACCTGACCGAGTCCGCCGCCGACAGGTCCCGCCACGAGGGCGATGGCTGAGCTGGCGACCAAATAGAAGGTGAAGGTTGTACCGAGCGCGCGGGGCGGGTAGTAGTCGGTGATGAGGCTGCGGTGGCTCGGCTCGTTGACGAGTTGCCCGAGACCGCCAAGGAGTAACAGGACACCGACCACCCAGAACTTCGGCGAGAAGGCGAGCGCGATGGACACGACGCCAACTGCGACGGTTCCCCACTGCGCGAGCCGGACACGGTCCATCCGATCGTTGAGGTACCCGACCCACGGCGACGCGAACGCGGGCAGGATCGAGACGAAGGTCAACGTCGTTATGAGCGCAGAGTTGCTGACGTGGAACGCGTCGCGGATGTCGGGTCCCAAGACGCCGGTGGCCTCGACGAGGAAGCGCTCGAAGCTCGACGCCAGCATCAGCACGAGCACCGGCCTCATGCCCGCGGCGCCGACCTCGTCCGCCACGGTCTGGTAGTAAGCGAAAGGCGAGCCGCGTCGACGCGTCGGCTCGCTCACGGTCCGACTCCCGCCGTCTCTTTGTCGGAAGCACCGGCCATGGCGGCGACCACTTCGTCCTGACCGACGGCGGTCGGCTCCGCCGCGTCGGCCACCAGGCTGGGCACGATGATGCCCTTGTTGTCCGCCAGCCTGCGCAACAGGCGGTCGCGTACCTTGTAGATGACCGAACCGACACCCCCGGGCAGAAACATCAGGATGACGATCAGCCCCACACCGCTGCCCAGAAGTTCGATGAGCGGACGAAGTGCTGAGGGAAACGAGCTGCGGAACCAGCTGAGCCCCTGGACATAGATAGCGCCGGCGAAGACGCCCGGTATCGATCCGAGTCCGCCGATTACCGCCATCTCGAACGCCTTGAGGCTCGACACCGGATCGACCGAGCCGGGGTAGAGCGCGAACTGAAGGTGGACCAGCAGCACGCCGGCCATCGCGGCGAGGAAGCCCGAGATGGCGAAGGCGGTCAGTTTGGCCGCGATGACGTTGACGCCGTAGGCCTGCACGCCCCGCTCGTTCTCCCGGACCGCGATCAACACCCGTCCGATGCGGCTGCGGCGCAGACCGCGTACCGCGAGCGTGCAGACCAGCAGGACGGCGAGGCAGAAGAAGAAATAGCGGGTCTCGGTGTCGATCACGACCCGGCCGAATACGGGGAGGCGCTCCAGCCGCTCGTTCTGCGTCGGGACCCAACCGAAGTGGGTGTAGTTGAGGAAGTACGAGCTGCACGCGAACGTGAACCCGAGCGTGGCCACCGCGAGGAACAGACCGCGGATCCGCAGGGCGGGCACGCCGATCACGACCGCTACGACCGCCCCGACGAGGCCGGAGATGACGAGGTTCGCCACGATGTCGATGTGCCAGTGCAACGTCATCCACGCACCGACGGTCATTCCGACTCCGACGAAGGCGAACTGGCCCAGGCTGATCTGGCCCGCCCAACCCGTGAGCACCAGAATCGATAGCGCCACGATCATGAACACGATCAACGTGACCGCCAGATCCGTCCTCGCTTCGCCGATCACGAAGGGGAGCGCGACCGCGACCATTCCGATGATCGCACCGAGGCCTCGTTGCACCCATACCACCTCGGCTAGACCGCTCAGCTCGGGTGGCGTGGGCCGTACTTCGCGCAGCGCCGTCCACGTGGACAATGCCGCCTCCTCGGCTCGGCTGGCGAGATGGGTTCGCTGGGCAATTAGGGCACCCATGATGACGAGGAACGACACCAGGTCAACGATGTCGCTCGACCCGGTGTGCCAGACGACGGATTGCTCGACGATGCCGAACAGAATCGACGCCACGACGATGGTCGGCATCCGGTCCATGCGACCGATGGCCGCCGCTGCGAGCGTGCGCAACAGCACCGACAGGCCCAGCGCCGAGCCCAGCGGCAAGCCGACGACGCCGGCCCGCAGGATCAGAGCGACCGTGGCCAACAGCGACGCCACCGCCCAGACCACCATGTTCACCCGCTTGACCGGGACGCCGAGCAGCGACGCGCGGTCAGCACTCTCCGAGCAGGCGCGTACGGCAACACCCATGTTGGTGCGGTTGAGGAACCACGCCAGCGCCCCGATTACGACCGGCAGCGCCAGCATGGCGAGCACGTCGTTGCCTTGGAACTGGACCTTGTGGAACGCGAAGGAGAAGTTGAACGGCGAGGGGAAGTTCTGCGGCGGGATCGTGACGTGGAACGCGCTGGGAAGCCCGATCTCGGCGACGGCGAGGACCGACGAGAGCCCGAGCGTGACGACAGTAAGGATGAGCCGCGGCGCTTTGGCAAAGCGGCGGATCACGACGAATTCGATGACCACACCGAGCGCAAGACCCGCGGCCAGCCCGGTGCCGATGGCGAGCGGATAGGGCCAGCCCTTGGAGACAATCAGAAGGATGGCGAGCGCGGCGGGCGCCCCTCCGAGGTCGCCCTGGGCGAAGTTGATGATGCGATTGGCCCGGTAGACGAGCGCGATCCCGAGGGCGATCATCGAATACAGACCGCCGATGACTGTCCCCTTGAGCAGTACCCCGGCCGGCGCCGGCCATAGCCGCTCGAGCACCCAGTAGAACGCGGCCAGGCCGGCAAGCCAGTTGGCCGCCTGGCGCGCCCGCGGGTCCTCTGCCCATCGAGACAACGACCTACGCGACGGCGGCTCAGGTCGCGCTAGTTCGGGTGGTGTTGCGTCCGCGCTTTCGACCAGCGTCGCAGCCACTTTCCTCCCCGGCGTGCTGCTGTCTTGTCAGGAGCGTAGACGTGGCGACCCGCCGTGCGCCGAACGACGTACTGCCGCTGATGACAAACTCTCGCGGTGATCACTGACTCGCAACGAGTTCACGAGGTGAGCCGCCGGCTCCGCTCGCGCTGCGAGGCGATCTACGGAGTGATGTTCACGGCGCCGGAATACCAGGGCGCGCACGGGCTCGACACGGCGCAGTGGTACATGGCGGGCCGCGTGGCGCCACTCGGCGCGGTGTCGGCCGAAGTGGCCTGTGCAGTGTTGGGAACGTTTGACCCGCGCCTCGTCCACGCCGGGCTCGACGGGGTCTGGGAACGGTTGTCCACAGACGCGATGGTGTCATTGAAGCTCGACTCGGTACGCCCCGGTCTCGCCGCCGCCGTTGCCGAGGGCCCGGAACTCGCCGAGGCGATCGCGTTGTTGTCCGACGCGCTGGGGGCCGCGCCGTTCGCGGGTGCGCCCCTGTTCGCCGCGCTGTCAGTTCTGGCCGTCCCCCCGACACCCCGCGAGCACCTCTGGCGTCTGTGCGACATGGTGCGTGAGCATCGCAGCGACGCACACACGGGCGCGTGGCGCGCCGCGGGGCTAGACCCAGTCGAAGTGAACGTGCTCAACGAACTGTGGCGCGCCGTTCCGATCGGCGCCGTCTCGTGCCGGCTCATGGGTTGGGACCGCACCGACGTCGATGCCGCGATCGCCCGACTGGAGGACGGCGGTCTCGCGTCGAACGGTGCGATCACGCCTGCGGGCACCGAGTTGCGGGAGGAGATCGAGATGGCCACGAGCGCGCAGCAGGCGGCGATCGTCAAAGCGCTGGGCGCTGACGCCGACCGCCTGCTCGGCCTGCTCGACCCGTGGGCCCACGCCGTCGCCGGCGCACGGTAAGTTCGTTCGAGAGATCCGGCATCATCCGGGCTGGAGGCGCCGTGACAGACATCGAGTTTTTTTTCGATCCCGTGTGCCCTTTGGCGTGGATTACGTCGCGGTGGCTCGAGGAGGTCCGTCGCCAGCGTCCCATCGACGTCGAATGGCGGTTCATAAGTCTGCGCATCCTCAACGAGAAGCGCGACTACGACAAGGAGTTCCCGCCGCGCTACGACGAGTTCCACACCATGGGTCTGCGGCTGTTGCGCGTTGCCGCCGCCCTGCGTGACACCGAGGGCCCCGATGTCGTCGGGCCGTACTACGCGGCGGTGAGCGGTGCGATCCACGTCGACCGCCGCCGCGACGACTTCCTCGAGTCCGGCGGCGTCGCCGGGGTCCTAGCAGAGTTGGGTCACAAGCCCGGCTACGCCGAGGCTCGTCTCGACGCCTCGTGGGACGAGGTCGTGCGGGCCGAAGGCGACGTCGGTTTGAGCCGGACGGGGGGCAATCTCGGCACGCCGATTATCACATTCGGCCCGCCCGACGGGCCATCGTTGTTCGGCCCGGTGATCGGTCGCGTCCCGAGGGGAGCCGAAGCGTTGGAACTGTGGGACGCCGTCGAGGTGCTGGCGCGCTTTGGCGGGTTCTACGAGATCAAGCGGTCCATCCGCGAGAAGCTCGTCCAAGAGCGCTGACCCGCGCAACAGCGGCGCACAGCACGCAAACTCAAGCAGGATCCCGTCAGGATCGAAGAAGTACACCGAGCGGATGTAGACGCCCTCGTGCATCTCTTCGGAGACGGTCCACTCGCTGTCGTCGGGGCGGCAGCCCGGCTGCCGCGGCCCGAGTACTTCAACCGTTCGATAGACATAGATCGACCCTCCGAGCGTATGGGCCTTGACACCCGCAACCTGAGGAATAACCTACAACCATATGGTTGTAAAATCGCGGGAGCGCGAGAAAAAGACCGACCGGGTGTTCTTCGCGCTCAGCGATGCAACGCGGCGCGACATCGTCACGCAGACACTCGACCGCGAGCGCTCGGTCAGCGAGCTCGGTCGGCTCTATCCGATCAGCCTCACCGCGGTGCAGAAGCACGTCGAGGTGTTGGTCGACGCCCGCCTTGTCTCGAAGCACCGCAGCGGACGCGAACAACTCGTGCGAGGCGAGATCGAACAGCTGCGTCGAGCTCACCAACTTCTCGACGGACTTGAAGCGCTGTGGCGGGCCCGCCTCGAACGCTTCGAAGACGTCCTCAGCGAAACCACCAGAAGGGAATCCGAATGACCGTTTGGAGCGTCGACAAGAACGCCGAAGCCAAGACGATGGTGATCACCGCCGAGTTCACGGCGTCCATCGCCAACGTCGCGGCCTAGGTCTTCCGCTAATGGCGTCGTCGGCCACGCGGTACGTCTCGACGGAGTCAACCGACGGACCTGAAGACCATCCCAAAACGGCCCACGCACAGATCGAGAAAGGATCGAGGAATGCCTCAACTGCTGCGAGTGCAGAACTTCTGCGTGTCGATGGACGGGTTCGGCGCTGGCGATGGCCAGAGCCTCGAGGCGCCGTTCGGACATGCCGACCGCCGAGGTGGTGGCGTCGCCCGCCTCCCGGCCGACCTGGCCTCGTGGGCGTTCGCCACCGCGAGCTGGCCGAACCGAACCGAGCCCGGCGGATCCCGAGGGCTGGACGACTACTTCACTCGCGACTTCACGCAGAACATCGGTGCCGAGATCATGGGCCGCAACAAGTTCGGGCCGCAGCGTGGCCCGTGGGAGAACCTCGACTGGAAAGGGTGGTGGGGAGACACCCCGCCCTTCCACACCCCGGTGTTCGTCCTCACCCACCATCACCGACCCAGCTTCACGCTCGCCGACACCACGTTCCACTTCCTCGATGCAACGCCCGCGGAGGCGTCGCGGCAAGCCAAGGACGCCGCGGAGGGGAAGGACGTACGGGTTGGAGGCGGCGTCGCCACTGTTCGGCAGTTCCTCGAGGCGGATCTCATCGACACCATGCATGTCGCCGTGGCGCCGATCGAGATCGGCCGAGGCGAGCGACTCTGGACCTCCCATGAGGATCTGCTCGACCGGTTCCACCTCGAGTCCGTGCCCAGCCCCAGCGGCGTTACACACCTACTCTTCTGGCGGCGATAACCACCGCGGACGACGGGGACGGTCGCCGTCTACGGCTCCGCCGTCGAGGAGGAGCCGCTCGTAGGCTCAAACGAGCCGTACCTCTTCAGCGGAGGAATGGACCATCCACTACACCGACCACGACGAGATCATCGAACGGGGCAACGCGTTCTACCTGCCTCCCGGTCGCGTCCGGATGCCGAGCCGAGCATCGACCGCTGAGTGGTGCTGCGGTGAGTGACCTGCGGGTCATTCGCCCGACGATCGCGGGGTTGCGACAGTGAGCTGCTCATATGTTTGGCGGAGACGAGGGCTTGCGGGCGCGGATCACGGCGGACGCGGCGTGAGTGTGTACTCGATGAGTCTCCTTGACCTCGATGTCGATGAGGCCCGCGGCGGCGAGGGCGGCGCGATACTCCGTCTCGGTGAGCGCGCCGGCGATGCATCCCGTCCATTGTTCGGCGTCGGCACGAGTTGCGTCGTCCATGTCGGGGTCGGCGATGACGTCGGAGACCGCGAAACGGCCGCCGGGGCGTAGCACCCGGGCGGCCTGTTGGAGTACGACGCTCTTGTTGGCCGCGAGGTTGATGACGCAGTTGGAGATGACGACGTCGACACTCTCGTCGGGGAGAGGTATGTCCTCGAGGTAGCCCTGGATGAACTCAGCGTTCTTCACGCCCGCTTCGGACGCGTTGGCGCGGGCG
>JACDEA010000362.1 GCA_013816725.1 Actinomycetota bacterium | reverse complement strand
TCGACGTTGAAGTTGGCGTTGAACCCCGCGCCGCCGCCGAACGCCTGGCCCACCGGGCCGAGCCGGCGGACCTCGTCGTACTCCTTACGCTTGGCCGCGTCGCCGAGGACGTCGAAGGCGCCCGAGACCTCCTTGAACTTCTCCTCGTCGCCGCCCGAGTCGGGGTGGTGCTGCTTGGACAGCTTGCGGTAGGCGGTCTTGATCTCCTTCTCCGTGGAGGAGTCGGAGACGCCGAGCACCTTGTAGTAGTCCTTCTCGAACCACTCTCTCTGTGCCGGCATGGTGGCTACCCGCCTTTGACCTTCACCATGGCCGGCCGCAGGAGCCGGCCCCGCCACCGGTACCCGGCCCGCATGACCTCGATCACCTCCGGCTCGCCGTCGCCCTGCTCGTGCATGACGGCGTCGTGCTCGGACGGGTCGAAGGGGTTGCCTACCGGGTCGAGCCGTTCGAGGCCTTCCTTGCGCAGCGCCTCGCCCAGCGCGGCGCCCACCTGGTCGTCGGCCCCGTGAACCTGGGCCAGGTCGGCGACGTCGAGCACAGGCAGCAGTTCGCGAACGAGCGTCTCGGCCGCCCGTTCGGTGAGGTCGGTCTGCTGCTTGAGCGCGCGCTTGCGGAAGTTCTCGAACTCGGCCTGGAGCCGGCGAAGGTCGTCGAGGTACTGGTCCCGCTCCCGCGCCACGACCGGGTCGGGGGCGGCCTGCCCTGCGAACTCGGGCGATTGGGACTCGGGCACGCCGGCCTCGGGCACGTCGGCCTCGGCGGGCGCGTGGGCCTCGGCCTCGGTGGTCAGCGCCTGTTCGGCCACCACCGGGACCTCGGCTTCCACGGGCTCGCCGGGCGCGGGGACGTCGGTCATTACGCGCCCTGCTGTTCGTCCTCGACGATTTCGGCGTCGACGACGTCGTCGTCGGACTGGGCCGATGCACCGCCGTCGCCGGCGGCGCTGGCCTGCTGCTCCTTGGCCGCCTGCTCGTAGAGGAGCTGACTGACCGACTGGAGCGCGGTCGACAGCCGCTCCGTAGCCGACCTGATGGCGTCGACATCGGTGCCGTTGAGCGACTCGCGCAGCTCGGTGAGGCCGATCTCGACCTTCTCCTTGTCGGCGCCCATCTTGTCGCCCTGTTCCCGGACGAGCTTCTCGGTCTGGTAGACGAGCGAGTCGGCGTTGTTGCGGACCTCGGCCTCTTCCTTGCGGCGCCGGTCCTCATCAGCGTGCGCCTCGGCGTCGCGCACCATGCGCTCGATGTCGTCCTTGTTGAGCGAGGACTGGCCCGTGATGGTCATCGACTGTTCCTTGCTGGTGGCCCGGTCCTTGGCGGCCACGTGCACGATGCCGTTGGCGTCGATGTCGAAGGTGACCTCGATCTGGGGCACGCCGCGTGGCGCCGGAGGTAGGTCGACGAGCTGGAACTTGCCCAGCGTCTTGTTGTAGTTGGCCATCTCCCGCTCGCCCTGGAGCACGTGGATCTCCACCGACGGCTGCATGTCCTCGGCGGTGGTGAACACCTCCGTGCGCCGGGTGGGGATCGTGGTGTTTCGTTCGATGAGGCGGGTCATGATGCCGCCCTTGGTCTCGATGCCGAGGCTGAGGGGCGTGACGTCGAGCAGCAGGACGTCCTTGACCTCACCCTTGAGCACCCCGGCCTGGATGGCGGCGCCCACGGCGACGACCTCGTCGGGGTTGACGCCCTTGTGGGCCTCCTTGCCGATCACCTGCTGCACGAGGTCCTGGATGGCCGGCATACGGGTGGAGCCGCCGACGAGGATGACGTGGTCGATCTTGTCCTTGGTGAGGCCGGCGTCCTTGATGGCCTGCTCGAAGGGCACCTTGCACCGGTCGACGAGGTCGGCGGTGAGCTCCTGGAACTTGGCCCGGGTGAGCTTGAGGTCGAGGTGCTTGGGGCCCTCGTTGGTGGCGGTGATGAACGGCAGGTTGATCGTGGTCTCCTGCACCGCCGACAGCTCGATCTTGGCCTTCTCGGCCGCCTCCTTCAGGCGCTGGAGGGCCATGTTGTCCTTGGAGAGGTCGACGCCCTCGGTGTTCTTGAACTCGGTGACCAGCCAGTCGATGACCCGTTGGTCCCAGTCGTCGCCTCCCAGCTGGGTATCGCCATGGGTGGACTTGACCTCGAAGACGCCCTCGCCGATCTCCAGGATCGACACGTCGAAGGTGCCGCCGCCCAGGTCGAACACGAGGATCGTCTGGTCGGCGCCCTCCTTGTCGAGGCCGTAGGCCAGGGCCGCAGCCGTGGGCTCGTTGATGATGCGGAGCACTTCGAGGCCGGCGATGGCGCCGGCTTCCTTGGTGGCCGTGCGCTGTGCGTCGTCGAAGTAGGCCGGCACGGTGATGACCGCCTGGGAGACCGTGTCGCCCAGGTAGCTCTCGGCATCCCGCTTCAGCTTTTGCAGGATTCGGGCGCTGATCTCCTGCGCGTTGTACTTCTTCCCGTCGATCTCGACCGACCAGCTGGTGCCCATGTTGCGCTTGACCGAGCGGATCGTGCGGTCGGGGTTGGTGATGGCCTGGCGTTTGGCCACCTCGCCCACGAGCACCTCGCCGGCCTTGGAAAAGCCGACGACAGAGGGAGTGGTGCGGGCGCCCTCGGCGTTGGGGATGACGGTGGGCTCGCCCGCCTCGAACACGCTGACGACCGAGTTGGTGGTGCCGAGGTCGATACCGACGGCCTTGGGCATGAAGTGCCTCCAGAGGTGAAGAGAGATCTATGTGACGATGGTCAGCATAGCAAAGTTGAGTGCTTGATTATCAAGGCGTAGGCGATAGGTTTTGTTCCCGATGCGACTGGTTCTCCTCAGGCACGGTCAGAGCACCTGGAACCTGGAGAATCGCTTCACCGGGTGGGAGGACGTCGGCCTCACCGAGCAGGGGGTGAAGGAGGCGGTGGCGGCCGGCCGGTGCCTGACCGAGGCCGGTGTTGCGCCCGACGTCGTCCACACCTCTCTGTTGAGCCGGGCCATACGGACCGCCGATCTGGCCCTCGAGGCGGCCGGACGCAGCTGGATCCCTGCCCGGCGCCATTGGCGCCTCAACGAGCGGCACTACGGCGCGTTGCAAGGCCTCGACAAGACCGAGACCCGCGACAAGTACGGCGACGAGCAGTTCCTCGAGTGGCGGCGGAGCTACGACACGCCCCCGCCGGCGGTGGCAGTCGACGACCCCCGTC
>JACDEA010000012.1 GCA_013816725.1 Actinomycetota bacterium | reverse complement strand
GGCCCCATTGGCCCCGTTGGCGCCGTTGGTGCCGCGGCCGACCGAGCCGGGGGCACCGTTCGTGCTGTTGGCGCCGTTGGCGCCGTCGGCGCCGTTCGCACCCGTGGTGGCGGCGCCGGACGTGCCGTCGCGGCCGCCGTCGGCCGTGCTACTCGCAGAGGTCCCGTCGGCCGCCGTCGTCGAGAGGTCGCTCGACCCGCCGCCGGTGTCGGTTTCCATGGGGACGCCTTCGGGGTCGGTGATCGAAGCGCCGGCCGGCCGCTCGCTGCGGACGGGGCTCTGCTTGTTCGAGCCGCCGCCGGTGAGCGACGTCGCCAGGAGCAGCAGCAGGCCGACGAGGATGATCACGAGCAGAGCGCCGATGGCCACCGGCGACGACGCAGCGCTGGTGAGCTCGGCGGTGAGGTCTTCGCCCTCGCCGCCTCGTAGTTCCTTGCGATCTTCAAGACTGAGCACGGTCACCTCCGGGTACCGGTCGACGAAAGCATACGACCGATCGGAAGGAGCGCGCGACGGACGCGAGGAGGGGGCCGGCCCGGGAAGGCCGACCCCCTCGCATCGCCTGCTGGCGAACGGCTAAGCCGCCGCCCTCGATATCAGCCTCTGGGTCGCAGTCGACGCGGCCGTGTTTCCGACCGCGGTGGCGTCGCCCGAGGTGATGTCGACGGCGCCGTCGCTGTTGTTCTGCGACGACCCGGTGCTGCTGTGAACGGCGGCCACGGCGCTCGCCAACTGGCGGTTGAGACCGAAGTTGACCGAACCGTTGCCGGTGCCGGCGTTGCGCCCGCTGATCGCGGTTGCGTCGCCGATGTTGCGGATCGTGATGGTCTGATCGACCAACGCGAGGGGGTTCTTCACGGGATCGACCTCGGCGGCCTGCTCAACGGTGGTCGTCGCCGCGTTCCCGACTGCAGTCGCGCTCCCGGTAAGGATGCTCGCGCTGCCGTCGGAATGGCTGACCGTATTCCCGCTGTTGACCGCGAGCCGGAAGCCCAAGGCGCGTTGGATCGTCTCCGCGTCGTTCACGGAACGGTTTCCAATCGCCTGATTGGCGCCGGTCACGGCGACCGCACTGCCCCGGTTGATCACCACGACGTCCTGACCGATCTGGACCCAGGGCTCATCGGCCCCTTCGTCCTCTTGGCTGACGGTGGTGACGGCCCGGTTGCCCGTAGCCACGGCGGCGCCGGTTTCGATCGACGCCGTGCCGTTGCTTTGGTTCTCGGCGTTCGCCAGGTTCGTGGCAAAGCTGCCAATGGCTCGTTGGCTATTGGAAGCAGTGTTGGACGAGGCGTTACCGATAGCGCTGTTGTTGCCGGTTGTGGCCACGGCGATGCCGCGGTTGATCACGGTGCCGCCGCCGTTGCTCACAGCATCGTTGCCGAGAGCCGAGGCGGGGCCGGTGGTGATGGCAGCAGCGCCGTTGCTGGTGTTGAGGGACGTCGCTGCGTTGGTGGCGATCCTCGCTGCGGATGCGGACTGCCGGTTGTCAGCCGTGTTCCCTGACGAATTGCCGACAGCGCGGTTGCCACCGGTGGTGGCCGCCGCCGATCCGCGGTTGGTCACGTCGGCGTCGGTGGTCGACGTCTGGTTGCCCAGGGCGCCGGCCGCGCCGGTCGTGATCATCGCACTGCCATTGCTCTTGTTGATCGCGGCACCCGCGTTGAACGCCACGCTGCCTCCGGAAGCACCTTGGTTGTTGCGCGCGGTGTTCCCTGAGAAGTTGCCCGCGGCGCGATTGGCGCCGGTGAGGGCAGTGGCGGTTCCACGGTTGCTCACGGTCGACGAAGACTCCGCAATGTTCGGCAGCGTGTCGCTCGATTCATCTTCTTGGGTGATCGTGGTGTCTGAGCTGTTACCGGTCGCCGTCGCCGCACCAGTGTCGATGCGGGCGGTGCCGTGGATGAGTTGATGGCCGAGCTGAGGTTGGTGGCTGCCGGAACCGGCGGCCCTCGTGCGGATACTGCGCCCTGTACGGCGCCGGCGAAGTTCGTCGAACCGTTGCCGACCGCGACATTGCGACCGGTTATGGCCGCTGCGCTGCCGCGGGCCCTAACCGCGGCGGTCTGATCAATGAGGGATATACCCCGGGCTGCGCCCGGAGTGGCCCTCGCGACCTGACTCGCTGCTGTCGTCGTCGCATTGCCGGTGGCTGCGGCGTCGCCGGTCAAAATCCCTGCGACACCGTCAGAACCGTTCGTCGTACTCGCGTTGTTGGCCGCAACCGACCCGTTCGTGAACGCACTCTGTCGAGTGCGCGCATCATTGAACGAGGCGTTTCCTGTGGCTCTGTTCTCTCCGCTGATCGCGTCGGCAGTACCACGGTTGGTGCTGTCGAAACTCTGGCGGATGAGCGCGAGACCGTCGAAGCCGTTGGCATTTACGGACTGGCTGACCGTCGTCGTGGACCTATTGCCCACGGCAGTGGCCGCACCAGTGCTCGCGCGCGACGTGCCGGCTGACGCGTTCCGGGTGGTTGCGTTGTTATACGAAACCCCCTGACCGCCAGCCCGCTGGTCGTTCACTGCCAGGTTCCTCGACGAATTGCCGACCGTGGTGTTCTGACCCGTGGTCGCGACGCCGCTGCCCGAGTTCTTGACCTGGACGCGCTCGTCGCTGAATACCGCACCCTGAGCCGACGCCGGGCGGGCCATGGACAACAGCCAGGCCAGCACCAACGCACCGATCAGGAGGCCAAAGGTCAGCCACCGGCGGACGGATCCGCTGCTGAGTGTTGTGCTCGTCACCTTCTCACCTCCTTTCTGTGTCTCGTGGACGGATATGGAGGTGGGCCCGCGCGTACCGAACGAGAGCCCCTGGAGCGCCGCCCCGACCCTGCTGTGAGGGATCGGCCGGGCGGTAGCCGCCATTGCAGTTGCGCACGACCCCGCGGTCAACCATTCGCGGTGAAAACCTCGTGAACAACGGCTCGTATGGTTGCGGCGTGGCCACCCCCAAAGCCGATGCCCTCATGGAGCGCCGGGCAGCAGGGTGGTACTCCGATCCGTTCGAGCGCTTGCGCTTCCGGTGGTGGGATGGCGACGGGTGGACGTCGTACGCAGCCGACGACGCCGTGCGCTGGGACGAGGTTCCCTCCGATGAAGAACCGGCCCCTCCCGGGCCGAAGGGGGTGGGCCTGGCCATCGCGGGCTATGTGCTCGGGATCGCGCTCGGCGGCGCGATCCATCTCGCGATGGCCGCCGCCGACTACCCGGGCGGACGGACCGTCGCCCTCGTGTTCTCGCAGTTCGGCCTGTGGGCCGGGCTGCTCGGCGCCTGCGTCTACGTCAGCCGGGTTCGCGGCACGGGGTCGCTGGCCGACGACTTTGGCTGGCGGTTCCGGCGCATCGACGTCGGGTTGGGGCTGGCCGGGTCGCTGGTCGCCCGGGTGATGGCCGCGGTCATCGTGTCGCCGGTTCCCGTGGTGTTCCGACACGTGCGTGCGCCAGACCGCGACGTGTTCGAACGGGTGACCAACTCGCCGGCCGAGTGGATCGTGCTCATCGCCATCGTCTGCATCGGCGCGCCGCTCATCGAGGAGCTGTTCTTCCGCGGGCTCCTCCAGAGCCGCCTCGTCCACATCGCGGGACCGGTCGGCGGCATCGTCATCACCGCCGTGCTGTTCGGGGCCGCTCACCTCGTCGCCTGGCAGGGCCCGGTGACCCTCGTCTACGGGCTGGCTATCACCGGCGGCGGCCTGGTCCTCGGGCTCATGCGCCTGGTCGCCGGACGGCTCGGCCCCGGGGTGATGGCCCACACGTTCTTCAACGCCCAGGCCGTGCTGGCCTCGGCGTTGGTGCAGTAGCTACAGCGCCGTCAGCAACGCCCGGAAGTCGTCGTCGAACTTGTTGAGCGTGCGCTGGAGGTCGTCGGCCTCCGCTTGGGACTCGCGCGCGTCGGACGACTGCTGGAGCTGACGTAGGAGCACGACGATCTGGGCGGTGTCGGCGTCGAGGTCGACCGCGTCGCCCTCGGCGTAGGAGGGGACCTGGAGGGAATGCAGCTCCTTGCCAAACCGGTCGAACGCGTCGGCCACCCGGCCGTCGGCCGCGTGGATGCAGTCGATACCGCCCGACACCGCGCACCGCTGCCCCGATGCGTGGAAGCGGTGGACTTCCCCGGTGAGATCCTGGTGCGCGGCGATGAGGTCGGCGCGGGTGGCGCCGGTGTCGGCCAGCGTGGCGCTGAGGACGACGAGCCCAACCCCGAGAATGCCGCCGATCACGATGAACAAGACCACGAGCCGCTTGGCCGCCTTGCTCAGCAACAGCCGGGTGATGCGCGGCTGCGACGGCAGCACTGTGGGCAAGCCGTCGTCGTGGGCCGCCGAGGGCTTGTCGCCGAACAGGCCCTTCGGGTACTCGCCGGTCAGCAGCCCGCCGTAGGCGAAGAACCGGGCTTGATAACGGAGGACCGCGGCGAAGGCCTCGTACAGCGCAGGTACCGGCCGGCCGGCGATCAACACGATCAGCCAGTTGACGAAGGCGACAACCGACACTCCGGTGAGGACGATCGCCAGCACGACCGCGGCGGGGACGAGCAGGAGCAGGCGAAAGAACACCGCGACCCGGTTGAGCCGCGTGGGCGTGATCGCAACCGAGATCGCGTAGTCCTCGCCTTCTAGCGACCAGGGTGGGTACCGGTCGGTCATGAGCAGGTACGCGTAGGCCTGCACCCGCGTCGTGTACTCGATGATGCGGGATAGGAACGTGGCCAATCCGGCGGGGACCTGGCCGGTGAACAGCGCAGCGAACCAGGCGACGACGACGGCGAACTGAGCGACGTTGCCGAGGATGCTGCTGAACAGGAGGTGGGGAATGGCCAGGAAGATCCGCAGGGCCACGGTCCAGCGCCGCTGGGGAGCGGGGCCCTCGTAGCTCAGCGTCACCGACTCGCTGGGCGGCGGCGGCACCACTTCGTAGACCAGCGGGCGCGCCGGCTCGGGAGGCGGCGGGGCGAGCACCTGCATTTCCTCGACCAAGGGGGCGGCAACCAGCGGCCGTCGGCGCACCGGTGCGCTGCGAACCGCCTTCTTGGCGACGGCCTTCTTGCTCGTTGCCTTGCGAGGCGCGGCCTTCTTAGCGACCGCCTTCTTGGCGACGGCCTTCTTCGCCGTTGCCTTGCGAGGCGCGGCCTTCTTAGCGACCGCCTTCTTGGGCGCCGCTTTCTTGGCCGGCATCGAGCGAGTCTGGCACCAGTCGCCAGCGCTAGGAGGAGGGGTGGGTGGCCGTCAGCGGTCGTACGTGAGCGGCGCGCGGTACGACGCGCCCATGAACGGGCGACCTGTGCGCTTGGCGTACCGCCACTGGAGCGAAACTCGCCCGCCGACGCGACGACCGCCGAGGTAGGCCACGGAGTGTTCCCAGTCGGCCTGGCAACGCCCGCCCATGACGATGAGGTCGCCGGGCCCCGGACGGAGGTCGTGCGTCGCGCCCCGGCCTTCGGAGTGGTCGTAGCGATTGGCGCGCGGCCGCATGAGCCACGGCCGTTTGGCTCCCAACGTGAGGATGGCGATCACGGTGTCGTCGAGCCAGCGCATGTCGGTGTCGCGGTGAAAGGCCTGACCGTCGCCGCCGTCGCGATAGTGCATCATCCCGAACCCGCTGAACTCGACGCCGTAGCCCCGCTGGACCGTCTTGTGCACGTCGACCAACGCCGGGTGGGGCAGCGGCATCCCGCGGCGCCACATCGCCCCGAGGCGGTTCTCCTCGACGAAGTGGTCGTAGCGGAACAGCCGGCTCGTCTGCCACGCCACCTTCTCGCGCATGTGCTCGAAGAGATCGTCAGCGCCGTCGAGCCACCCGCGCCACACGTCGACCCATGCTCCGTCGTCGAGCCAGGTCCGTTCGGCTTCGGCGTCCGGGTTCACGCGCGGCATAGCTCCAGCCTGTCATTCCCAGAGCGCGGCGAGTTCGCCAGCCACGGGGTCGTCCTCGACGACGTGCTCGCCGGCGCTCACGGTGTCGAATGCCGCGGTGGCCGGCGCCAGGAAGCGACTGGGCTGTCCGTACGAGTGCGCGTTCTCGGCCGGGTCGCGGCGGAAGTAATAACGAAGCGGGTAGGTGACGACGAGCGTGTCGCGCGCTCGCGTGAGCGCGACGTACAGGAGCCGGCGCTCCTCCTCGGTCTCGTCGGCCGAGCTGAGCGCCATGTCCGACGGGATGTTGCCGTCCGACGCGTGGATCACGTACACCGCCTGCCACTCCCCTCCCTTGGCCGAATGGATCGTCGACAGCACGAGGTAGTCGTCGTCGAGATGGGGCGGCCCGGCCAAGTCGCCGGTGACCGAGGGCGGATCGAGGGTGAGCTCGGCCAGGAACCGCGTGCGGGTCTTGTATTCGGTGGCCATCGAACGCAGGTGCTCGAGGTCGGCCAGCCGCTGCGCGGCGGTGCCGTGGTAGCGGCGGTTGAACAGCGGGACGCAGGCGGCGGCCAGCCGCTCGATCTCGGCGGCGGGGACGAGGTCGTTGAACGTGCACTCGGCCAGCGCCTTGCGCAGCGCGGCGAGGTCGGCGGCGGCGGCCGCCGGGAACTGCGGGCAGTCGTCGCTGAGCAAACGCTCCACGGCCACGCCGTCATCGACGCCCAGCTCGCCCATCAGCCGGCGGGTTGTGGCCGGGCCGACGCCCTCGACGAGCCCGAGGACGCGCAGCCACGCCAGTTCGTCGGTGGGATTGTCGAGAAGGCGCAGCATCGACAGCAGGTCTTTCACGTGTGCACTCTCGAGATACTTGAGCCCGCCGTACTTCACGAACGGGATGTTGCGCCGGGCCAACTCCAGCTCCAGAGCGTCGCTGTGATGACCGGTGCGGAAGAGCACGGCCTGCTGGTGCAGCGGTACACCTCGCTCGCGCTGCTCGAGGACGGAGTCGCACACGAATGCCGACTGCGCCAACTCGTCGACGCACGTTGCGATGACGGGGCGATCGCCCGACGGTCGCCCGGACCACAGCTCCTTGGCGAAGCCGGCCGCCGCCGCGCTCATCACCGCGTTGGCCGCGGCGAGGATCGGCGGCGTGGAGCGGTAGTTCTGCTCCAGCTTGACCACGGTGGCGCCAGGGAATCGGTCGGGGAACTCGAGCATGTGGCGGGCCGAGCCGGAGCGGAACCCGTAGATCGCCTGCGCGTCGTCGCCCACCGCGGCGACGCGGACGTTGGGCCCGGCCATCGACGCGACGATGTCGGCCTGCACGGCGTTGGTGTCCTGGAACTCGTCGATGAGGACGTGTTCGAACCCCGAACGCAACACCGGTCCGACGCCGGGCGATGCGGCCAACGCCCGCCAGTACAAGAGGAGGTCGTCGTAGTCGACGACGTTGTTGGTCTTCTTACGGGCGACGTAGGCGGTGAACACGGCCTTGACGTCGTCGATCGCGTCGCGGCACCAGGGGAAGTCGCGCTCGACCACGTCGGCCAGCTTCTCCTGGGTGTTGACGACCCTCGAGTAGATCGACGCCAGCGTGTCCTTCTTGGGGAAGCGGCGGCCCTTCTCGCCTAGACCCATGTCGTGGCGCACCAGCGCGAACACGTCGGTGCTATCGGATTGGTCGAGGACGGTGAAGCCGTCGCGCAGGCCGACGGCCGCGCCGTACTGCCGCAGTAAACGGTTCCCGACCGCGTGGAACGTGCCGCCCACCACCCGGCGGGCGTCTTCGGTCTCGGCCAGTTGCCCGGCCCGGGCCAGCATTTCGCGGGCGGCCCGTCGCGAGAAGGTGAGCAGCAGTATCCGCTCGGGCTGCACGCCGCTGGAGAGGAGCCGTGCGACCCGGCAGGCCAGCGTGCGGGTCTTGCCGCTGCCCGCGCCGGCGACGATCAGAAGGTGGCCGCCGTCGTGCAGCACGGCCCGCTGCTGCTCCGGGTTCAAGTCGTCGATCCAGTCGAACACTCGTTCGAGTGTACCGCGCGCGCCGAGGTCGTCTTCCGCAAGTGCGCGCTTGACACCTATCGATTGTCGGTGTATCGATTATCGATAACATCGACAATCGATATCTAGGGAGACCCCGCGATGACGACCAGAACTCCGACAGCTTCAACCCGGTTCCTCACCCGGCTATCCACACTGGTGCTGGTCGCGGCCATCGCCTTCGGCGGGTTCGGCTTGGTCGGCGCCGTGTTCGGGTTCGGGCTGAGCGGTCACGACGTCGGGGTGCACACCGAGGTCCCCGGTTCGCGCCTCTCCGGGTTGCCCAAGGGCGCGATGCCGCCGGACAACGTCGACGTCATCGTCCGCGTGCGCCACGCGTCGGCCGGGCAGATCCGGTTGCTGGCGGCGCGGGACCTCGCCCCCGGCCTCGTGCTCATCGCCGCGATATGGCTCTTGCGTGGCCTGCTCGTTTCGGTGCGGGAGGGCGATCCGTTCAACGAGCACAACGTCAACCGGCTGCGAACGCTCGCCGTCGTCGTCCTCGCCGGCGTCCCGCTGGCCGCGTTCGTCAGCTCGGTGTTCGCCGGCGAGCTGGCGGACAGTGCAGGGCTCAAAGGGGCCGGCACCCACGTGCCATTTCCCGGCAACGCAGTGGTCGGCGGGCTGGCGCTGTTCGTGCTGGCCGAGGTGTTCGCCGCCGGCGTGCGGCTGCGCGCCGACCTCGACGGCACGGTCTGACGTGGTCGCCCTCTCGGAGTACGGCGTCGCCGTCCATCTCGACGAGCTGCTCGAAGCGCGGGGAATGACCCTCGCCCAGCTCGCCGAGGAAGCCGACATCACCGTGGTGAACCTGTCAGTGCTGAAGAACGGGCGGGCCAAAGCCGTCAGGTTCTCGACGCTCGCGGCGCTCTGCCGCGCCCTCGACTGCCAGCCCGGCGACCTGCTCTCGTGGACGCCGCCGCGGAAGTGACCCCCGCCGTCGTGGCATGATCATGCTACTGTTTATGGCATATCTCGCGAGCGCATCTCCACAACCGTCGACCGTGAACGTCTCACGCTGTGCCGCCGCCTTACGGGCGCGAACGACAGCGTGCTCATCGACCGGGCTCTCGCGGCATTGCTTGATGCGCTCGAGGCTGAACGTGAACGAGAAGCTCTGGACGCGATGCCGTACGCGGCAGACGCCGACGTCGCCTGGGTGACGCCGGACGGGGCCGACCTGCCATATGACGGCGACGTCCCTGTGGACGTGAAGCGCCTCGCGGCCAAACGTCGCCGACAGCGAGCCCGCACGTGAAGGGCCTCGCCCATGGTCAGGTTTGGTGGGCCGATCTCGACAAGATCCGCCCGGTCGTCGTCCTGACCCGAGGGCGAGTTGCCGAGCGCCTGCAAAGGGTGGTGGTAGCGCCCGTCACAACAACAGTCCGCGGAATCGCCACCGAAGTCGAGCTTGGCGAGGCCGAGGGGGTCCGCAACGGTTGTGTAGCCAACCTTGACAACGTGCAACTGCTGCCGGTGGATCTCCTTCTTCGGCGCGCCGGGCGCGTTCGCCCCTCGCGCTGGCCGGAGGTCTGCAACGCGATGGCCAAGGTGATGGCGTGCTGAACCGTTCGAACGGCCCGTTCCCTCCGGGCGATGCAGTATCAGGAGATCTGATCAAGCCGTCGCTTGGGCATGGCGACCTCCGAACGCAATCTGCCTTCGGGACCGCAGCGCGCAAGGTGGCAACGGCTACCACAGAGCCACTTCTGCGGCGATCAGGCGCCAACTGCTTCGGCACCGAGATAGTTCGCCAGAATCGTGCTCTCGCTCAGCTCGGCGGGCTCGCCCACGAAGGACAGCGCACCGCGATCGAGCAGGCACACATAGTCGGCAATGGCCATCGCCTTGGACACGTACTGCTCGACGAGGAGGAGTGAAATGCCCTCGGCAGCCAACCTGGCGAGGAAGGCGAAGATCTCGTCGACCACTTTCGGCGCCAGCCCCATCGAGACCTCATCGAGCAGGACGACGCGGGCGTCGCCGGCGTAGGCCCGGGCGAGGGCGAGCATCTGCTGCTCGCCGCCGCTCATCGTGCCCGCGATCTGCTCCAGCCGCTTACCCAGGACCGGGAAGGACTCCCGGGCGCGCTCAAGACCGGACGTCTCCTGCCCGGCTCTACAGCACAGCCGGAGATTCTCACGAACCGTCAGGCTCGGGAAGATGCCCCGTCCTTCCGGCACGAGACACACGCCCAAGGAACGCAGGCGGTGCGGAGACGCGCCGGTGGCATCGGTACCGTCGACGATCAACCGGCCGCTCCACGGAACGAGCAGGCCCGAGGCCACTCGGAGGAGCGTGGTCTTCCCGGCGCCATTCGGACCCAGCATCGCCACAACCGAGCCATCGGGGACCACCACGGTCACGTCATGCAAGACCGTGGTGTGCCCGTACCCGGCGGTGACCGCGTCGATCCGCAGCATCAGCCGGCCGCGTCCTGGAGAACGGCATCGCCGAGATACGCGGCTCGCACAACGCCGCTCGCCCGGGTCGCCGCTGGAGTACCGGCGAAGATGCGCTCTCCGAAATCCAGCGTGAACAAGTAGTCGCAGACTTCCATAACGAGCGCCATGTCATGTTCGACGAGGAGGATGCCGACACCGTCTTCGTCGACCATCCGCCGGATCACCGCGCCGAATCGAGTCGTCTCCGCGGTTTCGAGGCCGGATGACGGCTCGTCGAGCAACAGGAGGCGATAGCCGCCCGCCCGCACGCGGGCGAGCTCGACGAGTCTGCGTCGGCCGACGCTCAGCGAGCCCACCTTTCGTTCGCGAATGTCGCCGATGCCGCAGAGCTCGACAGCTGTGGCAACCGCTTCGCGCAGCGCGCGCCCGTCGGTCCGGCGCGGCACAAGGTGGCGCCACGGGTTCCCGCCAGCCGCCCGCGCTTCCCAACCGAGCGCGACATTCTCGGCAACGCTCAGCGACGAGCAAAGCTCGGGCCGCTGAAATGTGCGGCCGAGCCCGAGCTGGGCGCGCGGGGGCGCCGCCAGCCCGGAAACGTCGCGGTCGAACAACCGAATGATGCCCTCGTCGGGACGAACTAGTCCGCTGATGGCGGCGAACGTTGTCGTCTTCCCCGCGCCGTTCGGCCCGATCAGCCCGGTGAGCCGGCCAAGCGGCGCTTCGAGAGACAGGTTGTTCACGGCGACATTGCCGCCGAAGCGAACGGTCAGACCGGAGACCTCGAGACCGCTCATGTCGACGCACCGGACTCGACCAGTCGCGCTCGCACCGGGTTGGCGCCGAGCCTTGCCACGACGCGGGTCGAGCGAGCGTTGACTCGCACCGTGGTCGCCAACACGAGGACAACCGTCGTGAAACCGAAGATGAGTCCCTGGTACTCCACGAACGCGTTGGGCAGATAGGCCGGGGCCACGGCCAAGGCGACCGCCGCGACGATCGCTGAGGGGATGAGGGCGCGGCCCGCTACCGCGAGAATGACGAGATACAGCAATGAGTTGAACGAGCCGAAGCTGTGCCCGTTGACGCTGCCGGTGGCGGCGGCGAAGAGGGCACCGCCGATCCCGGCAAGGAACGCGGAGATCGCAAAGACGACGATTCGGGCAACGCTCACGTTGAGCCCGTTCGTGTTGAGGGCCAACGGTGACTCGGCCAAGCCGCGCAGGAGCCGGCCGAGGCGGGTACGGGTAATGACCACGACGAGACCACAGACGGCGGCAGCGACGGCCACCGTCACATAGAACAGCTGGGTGTCACCGGTCGCGAACGACGGGCGGGGCGCTCGCCGCAATCCGAGCGCGCCGAACATGAGGGCCGATGGGTAAGCCACCCGCTCCATCAGGATGGCGAATCCAAACGTCGCCAGCGCAAGATGCAGGCCGGATAGCCGGATGGCGGGAATGGCGACGACAGCGCCCAAGGGCACCACCGCGAGACCGGCCAGCACGAGGGCCAGGAACCACGGCAGATGGAGGCCGGACGACGACGCGAAGTAGGCGAAGGACGTGGCGCCAACCGCGCCGAACGACGCGTGGCAGAGCGAGATCTGGCCGGACGTGCGAACGAGCAACGCCAGCGAGACGAAAACGATCACGAAGCCGGCGCCGCTGGTGAAGGTCGGCAACTTGGCGCCCACCAGCCGCGGAACTGCGATGACCAGCGCGGCCGTGACGATGCCCGCGCCTGCTTTGGCCTTGAGCGGCATCGCGATCGTCCGCCGCGTCGACACGCCGCCGGCGGCCTGACGCGCCAGCGCGGGCGGCGGCCAGATCACGAGCGCCAGGAACAACACGAGGAACGGGAGCGCCGCTGGGAGGCCGGCGAGGACGGTGTGGCCGCCCACCCACTTCGTGAGAAGAGCAGCCCCGACGCCGATGGCGATACCGCCGGCATAGGTCAGCGGCAGGCTCCTGAAGCGTCCCACTGCTACGGCACCGAATGCCTGGACCACCAGAAGCGTCAGCAGGCTGGCGTCGAGGCCCAGGAAGGGGGCGATCAGGACGCCAGTGAGCGCGGCAAAGCTCGAGCCAATCATCCACGCGGCGGTCCGCACCCGGTTGGGGTTGCTCCCATTCAGATCGAGCAGGCTGCTGTTGTCGACGACCGCCCGCATCTCGGTGCCGAGGCGCGACGTACGGAGGAAGACGAACAACCCCACCGTCGCCGCCGCGGCGATGACGATGGCGGCGGTTTGCTGGGCGGTGACAGCGACGCCACCGATGTGGCCGGTAGTGCCCGCGAGAAACGGGGCAACCTGCCGGGTGGTCACGCCGTAGTGCCACTGGACAAGGCCCTGCACTGCGAGCATCAGGCCGACAGTGACGACGACGCCGGCGGCCGAATCCGCTTCGGACACGTTGCGCGTCACGCGTTCGACGACCAAGCCACCGAGCGCGCCGACGACCACCACGGCGGTGGCGACCGCCAGCGGCCAGGGCCATCCCCAGTCGACGTGCAACGTGAAGAAGACGAACGCGGCGGCGGCGGCGAGGGCCCCGTGAGCGAAGTTGAAGACGCCCGTCGTCGTGTACGTCAGCGTGAGCCCCACGCCGGCGAGTCCGTAAAGGGACCCGGCGGCGAGACCGACGACGATAAACGGGAGCAGGTCGGTCACGCGCCCAGCGCGCACCAGCCACAGCGCGCACCGCTGGCGGGAGCGGCCGCGGCGACCGGTTTTCCGGCCACGAGCGGACAGCCGGCCCGATGCACCAGCGTCATGCCGCGAACGGCGACAAGTCGTTCGTCGACCGCCGCGGACGGCCCGGCCAGCGCGACGTGCTCGGCCGCATCATCGAGTCGGCTCAGGACGGCGCGCCGCTTGGTGGCCGTCGCCCGCCGCAGAGCGAGCAACCACAGTCCGTTGGCCGCGCCCGAGATGACGGCGGCGCCCACCGCCGCGTTCAACCACACGATCTGGTCGTTGATCGAGGCGCGATTCGCCGTCGCGCTGAGGGCCACGGCGATGGCGGCCAAGCACAAGAGCTGCACAATGACGAGCCGCAATGTGCCGGCGAGGTTCCACGCCGCCGAGTCGGTCGCGGCCGTCACGCGGAGGTCGCCGACGGGTTCGTCGAATCGCTCGCGGTCTCGAGAAGCCGCTCGATACGGTCGAGCTTGTGCCATTCGTCGCGCAGGTCGGCGGACAGCCACGACGTCAGCCCGACACCGATCAGCGCGATGCCGAGGACTGCACCAGACACGACGTACGGAATTTGCTCGGCCGGATACGGCGTGTTGGCCACGCCGCGATATCCGAGGAACAGGGCGAGAAGGCCGGCAGTCACGCCGAGGCCTCCCACGACGCGATCCCATTGGGCGCGCAGCCACGTCTTCAGTTCCACAGGAACCTCACCCCAAGATGTCTGAGTAGCTCGAGGATGATGCCAGCCACCCCCGCGGCCATGACGAGCACGACGTAAACCGTCGTGAGGTCGAAAAGTCCCCGCGCCGTCGGTTGCCCGGCCCGGCGAGTCGGGCGCGCCGCCGTGAGTCCCGCCGCGTCAGTGGTCAGCCCGCTGGCTGCGAGGGACGGCAGCCCGAGGGCAGCGGTGAGTGAGGGACCGTCCACGGGACCCGGCGTGTTGCTTTCGGCCACCGGCGACAGGTCGAGGCCGCCGATCGCCGAGAGCGTGGCGACCGATGCTGCCGCGGCGGCCCGTCCGAACGTGTAGGTCACCGTCGCCGGCGTGATCACGGCGGGCAGATCCTGTGACCTGGTGATGATCAGGCCGGCGGAGACGATGCCATCCTCGGTCGGCTCGGCCCTCACGAACGTTACCGAGACGCCGGCGGCGGCGAGCACCGCGGTCAACGGTGACGCGTCCAGCGGCGTAGTGGTCCCCGCCAGCACGAGTCCGTCGGATGTGAGGCTCACGCCGACGCCGGCGATGGTGATACCGGCGGCGGCGAAGCTGGACGTCCGGGTTACTGGCCGCCCGGTTGATCGGGACGCCGCGCTGCGCGCCGTGATGTTGCCGACGACGACCGGGCCGATGGTCGCGCCCTCGGCGGTGGAGGTCGCGTTCGCGTCGACGATGCCGGCGGCGCTCGCGGTGACCTTGGCCGACGCCGAGAAGGTCGCACCAGTGCCGCCGCTCGTCGTGGCCGATCCTTCTGCGCTCCCGTCGTCGGCCGCTGCCTGCATCGTGCTGCCTGGCGCTTCCGCGTGGCTCTTCGGCACCGTGTCCGATCCGGCGATGACGACGAGCGGGTACGGCGGGATCGAGCCGCTGGTCCGGCCGCCGGAGAAGCCGGCGACGAGGCCTGGCGCCGTCACGATGAAGTCGCCGGGGTAGGCGATCGACGCCAGGGCCGAAGAGCCTGCTGTCGAGTCGACGGCGGCTTGCGCGATAGGGCTGGCGGTGTCGACGACGTGGTTGGTGAGCGGAGCGCCGCTGGCAACGACGCCGACGCGCACGCCTTCGGCCGACGCCGTTCCCCGGAATACGAATGGCTCGGAGGCGGCGGCGCCCATTGCTGGCGCGACGACGAGTGCGGCCGTGATGGCGAGGGCGGTCGCGGCAGCGCCGATGTGACGGAGCCTCATGTGCCACCTTCGCAGTGGCGCTGGCCGCCGTCAGGCGTCTGGAACTGTTTGCTGGCCACGATCACCTGCCAGTAGCACACCGACGGGACGTTGGGCGCGTTGCGCTTGAAACGAAGCGGCGCGGTCAGGCCGCCGAGGTCGTTGCCGGCCAGTGACCAGAGCCCTTCGAGAATGTCCGCCGATGTTGGCGTGCCCGAGAGCTTGCGGGCTGCCGCCTCGAGCAGCTTGGCCGAAGACCACCCCAGGCTGGCTGACCCCGTGAGCGCTATCCCCGGTGCGTACCGGCCCATGACGCCCTGGAACTCGGCGATGGCCGGGTTTCCCTTGAAGAAGAAGGGCGCCGTGTAGCTCACGCCGGGCGACCCCTGCAGGTTGGGATCTTTGGCGATGTCTTCGAGCATCACCGGCTGCGCGATGCCGTACTTCGGCGTGTAACCCACGTTGACGCAGGCCCGGCTGAACCGCGTGTATGAGTTGGCGTCGAGCGCGAGGTAGAGGATCTGGGCGTGGGCGTCGCGCGCGGCAAGGCAGTTCGCGGTGAAGTCGGGCGCCGCCAGCGAAGCCTGGCCCGTGTAGACCAGGTTCAGGCCGTACTTGGCCGCGTACTTCGGGACGTCTCGTTGCGTGTCTTGGCACACTTGCACGCCGTCGCTACACGTGACGAGCCCGAGCCGCGAGATGCCGGCGGCTTTGGCCGACCGGCCGTAGCTCGCCGTCGTCGCTTCGATGGCGACGGTGCCGGCGATCACCTGCGTAAAGAACATCGCACTCGTCGTGTACCACGGGTCCGTGCCCGCTCCACCCACCACAGGGATTCGATGTTCTTCGAGATAGGAGACGCTCGCTTGACCCGAGAAGACCGCAGCGTTGTAGACGAAAGCCACCACGCGCCGTTGTTGCACGAACTCCTGGACGAGGGCGCGGTGGCGCGCTGGGTCGGCGCCGTCGTCGCCGACCTCCAGGCGCACCTTGTGACCCGCGAGCCCGCCGCCGGCGTTGACCGACGCAACCCACGCGCGCAGGGCCTGCAGCCCACCAACGACGTTCTGGCCGACAAGGCCCGACCATGTGCCGACGGCACCGAGCACCAGAGGCGCGCACGGTGCGGCACAGGAGACCGTCGCCCCCGGGCGCCCAGGATTGGCGGCGGTCGACGGACCGGACGCCGCCCCCGCGGTGCCGCCAGCCGCCACGGCGACGGAACCAACCCCGCCGGCGTCGGCCGTCGGGTTCCCGCTGGCTAGCGGAGCGCTGGCGTCGACC
>JACDEA010000361.1 GCA_013816725.1 Actinomycetota bacterium | reverse complement strand
CGACGGGCCCGTGCGTTCGCTGATCCTCTGCCGGGGCGACGAGTACAACACGATCACGCCCCAGCTGCGCGACGAGCTGGCCGCCGCCATCGACGCGGCCGATATCGACTCCCGCGTGCGGGTAATCCTGTTGCGGGCCGAGGGCCCGGCGTTCTGCGCGGGCTACGGCCTGGACTGGTCCACCGCAGCGCAGGCGGCGGCTGATGGTCGCACCGAGCGGGCGTGGGATTCGGTGGCCGACATGCGGATGATCGGCCGTTTCGTCGAGACATACATGAAGCTCTGGTACGCGACCAAGCCCACGATCGCCGCGGTGCAGGGCTGGTGCATCGCCGGCGGCACCGACATGGTCCTGTGCGCCGACATGGTGATCGCCGGCGAGACGGCGTCGTTCGGCTACCCGCCGTCGCGCGTGTGGGGGACGCCGACCACCGCGATGTGGGTGTACCGGCTGGGGCTCGAGCGGGCCAAGCGCTACCTGCTCACCGGCGACGAGATCCCAGCGCCGGAGGCGGCGCGTATGGGCCTCATCCTCGAAGCCGTTCCCGACGGCGAACTCGAAGAGCGGGCCATGGGGCTGGCCCAGCGCATGGGAAAGCTGCCGCTCAACCAACTGCAGATGCTGAAGCTGCTGTGCAACCACACCGCCGAACACATGGGCTTGGGCACCTCACGCCTTCTCGGCACGCTGTTTGACGGCGTCGCCCGGCACACGCAGGAAGGGCTCGATTTCGTGGGCCGCTCGCAGGAGGTCGGCTTCCGCCAGGCGGTGCGGGAGCGCGACGACCCGTTCGGCGACTACGGCTCCCGCCCCCGCTAAAAGCATGTGTCGGTGCCGGGTCGCGTTTTTTGGCTACTGAGCACCGACGCATGCTTTGGCGACCTCGCCCCACTTCCCAACCGCTGACGGATCAGCGGTGATCGAGGCCTCGGCCAGGTACATCACGATCCGGGTGGCGATCCCGCCGTATCGCTCGAGGAGCGCGTCGGCCATCTGGTCCCATGTGGTGATCACCGCGTAGTGCTCCAACATCTCGTCGGTGATGGCCGCCGCCATCCCGGCCAGGTCGCCCGCCTTCAGCCGCTCGTTGAGGAGCGCGGAGGTGCCCTCGAAGCCGAGGTCGTCGAACTGGAACGCGTAGTTCCTCGTCGACCCGTAGAACGCGATCTGGAAGCGGGCGCGATCGATGAGTGGCGCCCGCTCTTCGGGGGTGTCGCCGGGGACGGCGAACACCGGGATGATCAGTTGCACGTCCTCTGGCGCGCGGCCGGCTCTGGCCGCGCCCTCGGCCACCGCAGGCAGCAGCCGGTTGTGTAGATAGGAGAGCGAGTGGAACGGGTGCACGTGGATCCCGTCGGCCACTTCGCCGGCCATTCGACACATCCACGGGCCTACAGCGGAGACGTCGATCTTGATGTCGCCATAGTCGTGTGGCCGAGGCGTCCATGCCGGCGGCAGCAGCGAAAGCTTGTAGTAGGGCCCGTCGTGGGCGAGCTTCTCCTCACCCCGGAAGGCGCGGAAGCACGCCTTCACCGCCTCGACGTAGTCGCGTAGTCGCGGCCCCGGCGGGTCGAACGCCGAGGCATACCGCCGCTCGACGTGCGCCTTAACCTGGCTTCCCAGGCCGAGGCGGTAGCGACCCCCCGTATTGTCGGCCAGGTCCCACGCCAGCCCGGCGGCGACCATCGGGCTGCGTGCGAACGCGACGGCGATACCGGTAGTGAATTCCAGCGTCGGCGCCGCCATCGCCGCCGCTGCGATCGACATCCACGGGGGCACTGACGTCTCGGTGAACAACATCCCGGAGAACCCGGCCCGCTCGGCATCCCGCGCCAGTTCCGCCGCTCGCGACCAGCCCGCGCCCGTCGTCATCATGTCGAACCGCATCGAGCCCAGTTCCTAGTCGCGTAGCGTCGATCCCGTGACGTCCGTTGTTATCGCCGCGGGAGGTACGGGCGGCCACATCTACCCCGGCCTGGCGGTGGCCGACGCGGCGCGCCGGGCGGACCCGGCGGCCGCCGTGTCCTTCATCGGCACCCCGAGGGGCCTCGAACAGAAGCTGATCCCCACCGCCGGTTGGCGGCTCAACCTCGTCGACATGATTCCGTTTACCGGCTGGCGGCGGGGCATCCTGCCCGCTGCGCTGGTGCGGGCCGCGGCGCAGGCCCGCGCCATCCTCAGAGCCGAGAAGGCCGACGTCGTCGTCGGGATGGGGGGTTACCCGAGCATTCCGGTGATCTTGGCGGCGCGGTGGCTGCACATCCCCGCGGTCATCCACGAGTCCGGCGCGGTGGCCGGGCGGGCCAACCGGATTTCGGCCCGGTTCACGTCGTGTGTGGCGATGGCGTTCGAGAGTGCGCGTGGCTCATTCAGTGCGAACGTCGAGGGCCGCGTTGTGGGCATGCCGCTGAGCGCCAACATGGCCGCGTTCGATCGCGATGCGCTACGGCCCGAAGCGCGCGCCGCGTTCGAGATCGAGGACGACAAGACGTTCCTCTTCGTGGTGAACGGCGGCAGCCAAGGTTCGACGCGGCTCAACGAGGTGGGCGTGGAGCTTGCGCAGCGGTGGAAGGGACGCGACGACGTGCGCGTCGTCATCAAGGCGGGGAACGCGCACGCCGAGAACGTGCAGCAAGCGCTCGACGCCAATGGCTTGAACCGGGTGGCCACCGCGGTGGGGTACTTCGACCGCATCGACTATTCCTACGCGGCGGCCGACCTGGCCTTGACCCGCGGCGGCGCCGGCACGGTGGCCGAACTCACCGTCACCGGCCTCCCGGCCATCATCGTTCCGTACCCGTACCACACCGACGATCACCAGGCCCTGAACGCCGGCGTCCTTGTCGACTTCGGCGCCGCCGTCATGGTGCGCGACGACCAAGCCACCGCCGACTGCATCGGCCCACTGGTGGAGGAGCTGATCGGCGACCGTGCCAAGCTGACGGCCATGGCCACTGCCGCACGAGGCGCCGCTCATCCCCACGCCGCCGACGACCTCGTTGCCTGGGCGCTGGAGTTGTGCCATCGCTGACGTCCGCCCCTTCCTGCTCAAGCCCGGGGACGCGCTGGTCGACGTGCTGACGCGGATGTCGGCCAACGGCGCCGGCTTCGGCGTGATCGCTGATGACGAACGCACGGTGCTCGGCACGGTCCTCGACGCCGAGGTGCGGCGCGCCGTACTCGCCGGCGC
>JACDEA010000011.1 GCA_013816725.1 Actinomycetota bacterium | reverse complement strand
CGCGTTGTAGGCGCCGTCGGCGCGCCACTGGCCCGACGCGTCAAAGCCCGCGGTCGCCTGGGCCACGAGCGCCTCCATGCGGTTCTTGAGGCCGTGCAGGTCGAGGACCTGATCGCCAGTGCCGAGGTCACATTCGGGCAGGTCAGCGAGTGCGTCGAGAATCAGGAAATGCTGCGACAATTACCGATTTGGTTAGCCGGCGGAGTAAGCGACGCCGAAGGTTCGGTCGGGGGTGACGAGCACCGCCACCCGACGCTCGCCGGCCATGGCCCGGTCGTACTCATCCCAGTCCTCATGGGTGCCGCCCGCGGCGGTGAAGACGTCGCGGAGCAGAACGCGCAACCGCTCGGTGTCGATGCCGTCCAGCGGATCATCGGGGCCGATCAACTGCGTGGGTCCCTCGATCCCCGCCCAGTTCCACCCGGCCCGGATCACAACGGTGGCACGCGGCCGGGCCCGGAGGTTCACCAGCCGCCGGGAAGCGGCCGCGGCGACGAGCCCGACGACCGGGGTGCCCGTGAGTGGATGATCGAGCACCCCGGCGTTTACAACCGAGGACTGAACCGTGCCGTCGGCCCGTGCGGTTGAGACAACCACGAGGCCGTGGTCCAGCGGGACGAGTTGGGCGAAGGGATTGAGGTCGGCCATCGCACCGTCTTAGCGCTTTCGGCGCGGTTAGTGATCGACGGGCGAAGAGCTTGAGGGTCTGCTCAGTGCGAGGAAGTCGGCGACTGGTCACGAACCGGTGTGTACACACCGGTTCGTGACCGCTCACAGGGCTAGATGACCCGCGATGCCGTTCAGCCGCACGTCTCGCAATGTCCGGAAATCGCGAAGTGGCGAAGATTCGCGGAAAACCCGAAGTCGTGGCGGAGCTTGCGCGCGATGGCAGCGAGCGTGGCCTCAGGCACCTCCTGCACGCGACCGCATGACTCGCACACCAGGTGGTGGTGTGTCTTGCCGCTCAGGTGATACACCGCGGCGCTGTGACCGAGATGCACGTGCTCGACGATCCCGTGGGCTTCGAGCGAGTGCAGGATGCGGTAGATGGTCGACTTGTTGACGTCGGGATGCACTTTCTGGACGCGCTCTATGAGCTCTTCGGCAGTGACGTGCGCTGTTGAGCCGAGCAGTTCGGACACCAAGGCACGCTTGGCGGTTGTGATCCGCTCCCCGGCAGCCCGGAGAACGTCGATTATCTCGTCGACAGCTGCCGAGGGCACCGCGCGAGGCACACAAGAATTCTAGCTGCGGATTGTGATGAGTCCAGGTTGTGTATGCATCCAGGTCGCACTACGTTGATGTGCGATGCACCGACGCCGACGACATTTCGTGGCGATCGTCGTGATCGGACTGGTCCTCGCCGGCTGCGCCAAGAGCTCGTCGACTCACGCTGGCTCAACGCGCAGCTCGGACTTCGCTGAAGCCAGCTCGGGCGGTGACAAGCGCTCGGCCGCGGCGATCCGGGAGGATGCGAACTTCAGCTGCCCGTCTGCGGCGACCGATGCCGGCGCAGCCCGACCGGCCTTAGCCGCCGGTAACCAGCCCCAGGTCGCCACAACCGTCGCGCCAATCACCTCGATTGTGGCCAACGTCGCCGGCGATCGGGCAGATGTGCATGGTGTGATCCCCGAGGGTTCGGACAGCCATACCTATGAGCCCAAGCCGAGCGTTGCCGCGCTGTTCGCAAAGGCCGATGTCGTCTTCGTCAACGGCCTGTCACTCGAAGACCCCACCAAGGAGCTCGCGAAGAACAATCTCCCCGCCGGCGGGCAGGTCATCGAACTGGGCTCGATCGTGCTGCGCCCGGACCAGTACGTCTACGACTTCTCCTTCCCCCGTGCCGGTGGCAAGCCCAATCCCCATCTGTGGACCAACCCGCCGATGGCCCGGTGCTACGCCGTGATCGCCGCCAGCGTCCTGTCCAAAGTCGATCCCGCCAACGCCAGCTACTACAGCGCCAACGCCGACCGCTTCACCGCCAAGGTGGACTCGCTCGACCGGCTCTTCGAGGACGCGTCGTCCACGATGCCGGCTCACAACCGGGAGTTGCTGACTTACCACGACGCCTACGCCTACTTCGCCGCGCACTACCGCTGGACGATCATCGGCGCCGTCCAAGTCTCCAGCTTCGAGGACCCCACGCCCAAAGAGGTTGCGCGGCTGATCGAACAGCTCAAGAAGGAGAAGGTGCCGGCGATCTTCGGCTCAGAGGTCTTCCCCAGCCCGGTACTGGCCGAGATCGGACGGGAGGCCGGTGTGCGTTACGTCGACACGCTCCGCGACGACGACCTGCCCGGTGGTCCCGGTGACCACGACCACTCCTATTTCGGGCTGATGAAGGCGGACTACGTCACGATGATCTCCAGTCTGGGTGGCGACGCCACGGCGCTGTCGTCCTTCGACGACTCCGATGTCGTTAGGGATGCGGCGGACTACCCGCAATGAGCGGCCAAGCGCTTTTGCGACTCCGAGGCGTGAGCCACAACTTTGGTGAAGCGCTGGTGCTGGACAACGTCGACTTCGACGTCGCCGCAGGCGAGCTCATCGGCGTGGTCGGCCCGTCGGGTTCGGGCAAGACGACACTGTTGCGCGTGTTGCTGGGCGCGGTGGTTCCCACCGGCGGCACCGTCGAGCGACGCCGTGGCGTGCGGGCGGGGTATGTGCCGCAGGTCGAAACCGTGAACTGGCACTTCCCCGTGACCGTCGCCGAGGTCGTCCGCATGGCTCGCACCGAGGGCCGCTGGCAACCGTGGCCGAGCCGGCAGGAACGCCGCGACGTCGCCGCCGTGCTCGATCGCCTCGGGATCGGCGCGCTGGGACATCGCCACATCCGCGAGCTCTCCGGCGGACAGCAGCAACGCGTCTTCATCGCTCGGGCGCTCGTGAGCGAGCCCGACGTGCTGTGCCTCGATGAGCCCACCTCCGGCGTCGACGTCCACACCCGTCACGAAGTGCTCCATCTCCTCGGCGAGTTGCACGCCGACGGACTTGCCATCGTGTTGTCGACCCATGACCTCAATGGAATCGCGGCGCACCTCCCGACGTTGGTATGCCTCAACGTGTCGATCGCGGGTAGGGGTTCGGCCCGCGAGGTACTGACGCCGGCGATCCTCGAACGCGTCTACGGCGCGCCGATGGACGTGCTCGAACACGCCGGTATGCCGCTCGTCGTCGATCGCGAACGCAACCTGGCCCAGATCGTGAACCTGCGGCGCGCGGGCGCCTGATGCACGTTCTTCTCGAGCCGCTGCAGTTTGGCTTCTTGCGCCACGCGCTGGTGGTCTGCACCGTCGCCGGCGCGTTATGCGGACTCCTTGGCGTCTTCGTGATCCTCCGTGGCATGAGCTACCTCGGTCACGGCCTCAGCCATGCCATCTTCGGCGGCGCCGCGATCTGTGCCGCGATCAACGTGAACTACCTCGTCGGTGCCGGCCTGTGGGGGCTCGCCTCGGGCCTCGGTATCAGTCGGGTGACGCGTCGTCGGATCATTGGCGGCGACGCGGCGATTGGCGTCATCACCACGGCAAGTTTCGCGTTCGGGATCGCCCTGCTCGGCTTCTACAGCCGAGTCAGGCGCAGCATCGAGGCGACGGTGTTCGGCAACGTGCTGGGGGTGTCGCGCGGCGACGTTGTGCTTGTGATCGTGGTCGCGGTCGTCACCGCGGCGGTGGTGATCGTGCGCTACCGGGCCTTGTTGTTCACGACCTTCGATCCGGAAGTCGCCGAGGTGTCCGGCGTGAACACCGAGCGCGTGGACGCGCTCCTGATGCTCCTGCTTAGTTTCGCCATCCTCGCTTCGATGAAGGTGATGGGCGTGACGCTGATCGCAGCAGCGCTCGTTGTCCCAGCGGTGAGCGCCCGCATGCTGACCAATAGCTTCGCTCGGATGCTGTGGCTCTCGTCGTCGATCGGGGCGGTCTGCGGTTTCGTCGGGATGTACCTCAGCTACCACCTCGATGTGTCATCTGGCGCCACGATCGTTCTCGTTGGGTTCGGACTGTTCGCGGTCGTATTCGCCGTGACTGGGCGTCGCGGATTGCGCCGTGTGGCGGGCAGCCAGCACGACAAGCCCGCCGTGGTGAACCCCCTCGAACCCGTTCACGTCGATTAGGAGGCGCCGCGAGTTCGCCATCGTGCGAGTCGAGGAGGACATTCAGCCGAGGCTGTGACTCCGGAGATGTCAAAATGAACTTCGCCATTGAGGACTACAAGCGGCAGACCAATCGGCTCGAGGTCGATGACATTGACTTCGGTGCGTTCCGCGTCCAGCCCCTTGACGAAGCGACACTGCGATGCCTCCGCTACATGCACGACATCGAGTTCCACACCGTGTGCTACCTGCGCGACCTTCTTCTGACGCCTGCCCATTAGGACCCCGAGATGACGACCTTTCTGACCTTCTGGAACTTCGAAGAGTTCTGGCACGGCGAGGCGCTCGGACGAGTGCTCGACGCCCACGGCGAGTCTGCGAGCGATAGCCGCGTCGCGCGAATGCGACACCGGCTTGGATGGCGCGACCGCGTCCGTCCCGCCTTGACCACGCTGTCGTCGGCCATGGTCGGCCAGGCCTTCATCGCAGTGCACATGACGTGGGGCGCCGTCAACCGGTCCGACTGTGCAGCGGCGTAGCGGGCCGACCACTAACGCCATCGGCCCGACGACCCGAGCGCTCGCGCTCGGAGGTGTGGCGGGCCCGGTCGCGTTCGTAGCGGCGTGGTCGGTGCTCGGCGCCAGGACCGCGCACTACTCGCCCGCGAATGACGCCATCAGCCGGCTGGCCGCTGTGCACGCACCCACCCGTGCCGCCATGACGGCGGGCTTCGTAGCGTTCGGCGTCGGCGTGCCACTCTACGGGCTCGCACTCCGATCGACATTGCCCGGCCGAGCATGGATGCTGGCGACCGCGACCGGACTCGCGACACTGGGGGTTGGCGCCTTCCCACTCGATTGGGCGCGCGGCGATGCGCCGCACGCCGTAGCCGCCACCCTCGGCTATGTCACCCTCGCGGCGACCCCGCTGGTAGCCGCCAGGACGCTCGGGCGCCAAGGCAGGCGGGGCTGGGCGCGGGTCTCCCGGGTCGCAGGTGTTACCTCAGCAGTGAGCCTCGCCGCAACCGTCATCGGGCCCTATCACGGTGCTTTCCAACGCGTCGGGCTCACGGTCGGCGACGCATGGATCGTCGCCAGCGCGCTCGGCATCGTGGCGCGGCGGCGTCACCGCTGTCCGCGTCCCTAGACCAGCCCGAGCCCTCGAGCGGCCAAACCGAGGCCCACGACCATCACCACGCACGCGGTACTGATGGGGAGAATGGCGATCCAACGCTCCCCGAATCGGCCGAGTCGACCGCGGGAATCCGCCGGTCGCGCCTGATAGCGGTCGCGCACCTTGACGAGAAGTAGTCCGGCCGCGGTGAGCGTCGCCGCCATGCCGATGCCGTAACCGACGACAAGGACGACGCCGAAGACGGCCCGTCCCAGCGCGATCGCGGCGAGAAGAACGACGAGGGCCGACGGGCTCGGCACCAGACCACCAGCGATGCCCATTCCTACGAGGCCCCGCCGGCTCGTTCGCCGCCCGCGCTGTTCGTGGGGGTGTGAGTGGCCGTGGAGATGCGGGTGCGGATGGGTATGGCCGTGTCGCGCCGGTTCTTCCCCTGTGGGCGGACCGCCGGCACCGACGAGGACGCGCTGGGGCGCAAGTGCGACGGCGTGGGCGTGCACGTGATGATCGCGAGCATCGTGGTGGCGTTGGCGCAGGGCGTTGAGGAGCAGTCCGGCACCGACGCCGGCGACGATCAGCCCGCTGGCCACGCCCAACCATTGCAGCACCGCTTCTCCGGCCAAGGACGCCGACACGCTCAGGGCGATGCCCAGCACTAGCACGCCCGCCGTATGCGTTGCGGTCACCGTGGCGCCGACCACGAAGGCATCGCGAACCGAGCCCTGCCGACCGGCGATGTACGCGGCCATCACAGTTTTGCCGTGGCCAGGCATCACCGCGTGCGACGCGCCGAGGAGCATGGCGAGACCGATCGCCGTCAGCATGATCCCGATCGTCAGATGGCGCCGGCCGACCAGCGTGTTGAACGAGTTGTTGACGCCGTCGACCATGCGGGCGATCAGCCCGGCACGGGGGACGAGACCAGCGCCGGGCGACACCGTCGAGGCCCCAACTCCCGGCATCGCGGAGATCGTTGCGGTGCGAACGTCGAGCGGCGAGCTCAGCAAGTCGTTCGGGTAGTGGAGCAGCGCGTCGGAGATGCTCCGCTGGGGAACCGGGGAACGACGCAGCTCGACGCCCTGGCCAACTGCGGTGACCTCGTGCCAACCGACTCGGTCGCTTGCGAAACTGTCGTTGAAGGTGACCGCAGACAACTTGGCGAGGTTGACCGGTGCCGTCAGCTCGCACACGAGTCGGCTCACCCTCAGACCGGCGGCGCCGGGCCGGTACGCGAACCGACTCGACGCGACGGTGAACTGCGACCGGCTGCCGTTGATGGCGACCTGGACCGCGCCGGCCAGCGCGTCGCACTGCTGCGCGGCGTAGGTGCCGCGCTCAGCCGGCGACTCCTGGCCGTCGCCGTTGGCGTCCACGCGAGCGGTCGCCTGCGCGGTCGGGATCTCGGCGCTGTCGATCACTGCCATGTCGGTGATCCGCTTGGGCTCGAGGCGTAGGCCGTCGTAGTGGTTGATCGTGAAGTTGCCGAGCGGATGAGCACTCGCCGCGGGCGCGAGCGCGATGAGGACAAAGGTGCCCGCCAACGCGAAGACAAGGATTCGCCGGATCACGCGCCGAGCCCATCGAGCGCGGCGCGGGCGATCGGTGCGGCCAGCGGGTTGAAGAACGGGTTGATCGCCAGCGCCTGACGCAGATCGTTCTTGGCCGCGTCCATCTGGCCGAGGGTCTTCTCGATCATCCCCCGGTGGTAGTAGAGCGCGGCGCTCCGCGTGCCGAGTGCCATGGCCTTAGTCGACCATTCGAGCGCTTCCGCGTCGCGTCCGTTGACGTGCAGTGCCCACGCATACGCGTCCTGCATCTCCAGAAACGGTCGGGCCCGCACCCCCACCTGGGCGACCCGCAGGGCGCGTGCGGGCTGGCCATGATCCGCGTAGAACAACGTCGGGTCGACGTCGGCGGCGACGCCGTTGGCCGCGAACAGCCTCTGCTCGACGGCGAAGAGCTTGTACTGAGTTTGGGCGTCGGCTCGGCGCCCGACGGACTCCAACAACTCCCCGTACTCGAGGAGGTAGGAGGGCTGCGGCACACGGGCGACGGCGAGAGCGAAGTCGGCGAGCGCGGCGTCGGTCTGGCCCAGCCCCGCCTCGGCCTTGGCCTTGCCTTCCAGCGGAGCGCTGGCGTTCGGTGCGGCGAGGAGCGCGCGTTGTTGCTGTGCGAGAGCGCCCGCCGCGTCGCCGGCGTTGAAGGCGAGCTCGCCTAGGTAGTAGCGGGTGAATGCTTCGTCGTTAGCGTTGGCCGCGTCGTCGAGCGCGCGCTGCATGTATTGCGTCGCCAGGGGAATGTTCCCGCGCAGCTCCCAGCTGTAAGACACGCGGGCGAGCGACGCGGTGTCGGGGCTGAGGTCGATCATCCTCTGCGTCGCCGCGAAGGCCTCGGGGTAGCGACCGAGCTGCGTCTCGGCGTCGGCCAGCGCGCCGTACAGCGTCGGGTTAGCGGGGTTGGTTGCCAGCCCACGTTGAGCCCACGTGAGCGCGTGGCTGAATTGGTGGCGGGCCGCGGCCAGTGCGGCCATTCCGGCGTCGGCAACGAAGTTGTCCGTGTGGCTGAGCTTGAGTGACTGGCGAAGGGCGCCCTCGGCCTTGGGGTAGTACTCCGGGGCCGACGTCGCCTTGGCCGCCTGCACATAGGCCAGTCCCAACGTGGCCCAGGCGACGTGGTCGCGCGGCACCGCCCGCAACCGCGTCTGCAGCCCGGCGATCGTTTGCGCCGGGGTGGCGTTGGCCGTGTGCACCAACGGGGCCGACGAAACCGGCGCCGCGGGGGAGGCGCCGGAGCCGACCAGGCTCAACCCGCCCACGACAAAGAACGCGGCGGCGAGTAGCAGGGTGACTGCCGGAATCCACAACCTGCGGCCGTGTCTCACGCGCTCTTTACCGGATCGGCGGCCAGGTGAGCAAAGGCGATGATGTTGTCGGCGTAACGGTGGTGCCGGGCGTCGAATCGTCCGCCACAGGTGACGAGCCGGAGCTGCGGCTTGCCCGTGCTTCGATACACGAGGTCCGTCGGAAACGCGTCCTTGGCGTATTGGTGCACCGCGTCGACGACGAAGGTCACGCTGCTGCCGTCAAGCCGCGCGACGTCGATTGAGGCGCCGGGTTTCAGGGTTCGCAGTCCGTAGAACACGGCTGCCTTCCGGGTCGAGTCGACGTGGCCGACGATCACGGCGTTGCCGTTGCCGCCCGGCGCCACGCCTCGGGCGAACCATCCCGCCACACCGAAGTCACGGGGTACGTCGAGGCTCCCGTCGGCGTTGAGCGCGAGGTCGACGAGATTGCTGTGGACATTGATGGTCGGCACATCGAGCCGAACGGGCGGCGGCTGGATGGAGTCCGGGCCACCGTGTCCCAGCGCGCTGATTTGACCGGTGTTGACGGGGGCGGGCGTACGACTGAACGCCAGGACCCCCACGGCGTCGGCCAGGAGGAACAGGTCGATCACCAAGAGCACGCGGAACGCGCCGGGCCGCGTGATGGCTTTACGCCACCACGCGGCCCCCCGGCGACTTAATGTCTTGTCGCCGAGCCGCATCCTCAGACCAGCCGACGCCGGATTGAGATGACGCCCGCACCGGCGAGCAGCACGCCCGCCAACCCCGCGGTAATGGGGAGGAACGGCATCCCGCTCGTCCCGCCGGCACCTGCATTGACGGCGCCGGCCGGTGCCGCCGCTGCGGACTGGGTGCCGCTGCTTGAGCTTGCGGCTTCCACCTTGGTTGCCGAGCCGTTCACAGAGTCTGTGTGTGGCAGCGCTACATACGGGAAGCTGGATCCGAAGGCGACCTCGTTCGTGTTGACGCCATCACCGGCGGCAAGAGCGTCGACGAGCTTGCCTGTCTGGGCGGCACCCTCGAGCGCTTGCAGCTCGATGTCGACGACGTCATCAGTAAGCCGGCGGCCGTTCGGGAAGCCTTGTGTGTCCTTGGCCAGGACGCCCAGGCGGTTCGGATTGGCTGCCGGAGCGATACCCATGTTCAGGCGAAGCTCCTCTGCCGGCGTGAACTCGGCTCCCTTCTTGCCGTCCTTGTTGAGCAGCTGAGAGTTGAGGTCGATGGGCAGGGCGACCGTGCCGTCCGGAGACTTGCACTCCTTGCAGATTCCCGTCAGGAAGATCTCGAACAGGTCATTGCGGGGAGTTGCCGGCGCCGGCAGCTTGTAGATCGACTCGATGAGCGTGGGCACGATCGGTGCGAGCACCTTGTCGACCACAGGCATCACGGTGTGGTCCTTGTCGGGGGTGAGGCCGTTGAAGGCGTCCTTGTACTTCAGTGGCACTACCGCTTCGTTCACGAGCGGATTACCGAGGCGGGACACCTGCACGAAACCGTTGTCGGTGGCCGCGCCGTCAGCTGCGGTCGTCGAACCGGTCTTGCGCTCGGTCGTGCTCCACACGCCGATGACGGGGTTGTTCTTGGCGTCACCCTTCACGGCGAGATCGTTCTTTGGCACCTGCACCGCCAAGGTGTTGACGTTGTAACCCGACAGGGTGTCGTGGCCCGCTTCCTTCAGATTCGTGCCGTACAGGAGGTCGAAGACCCGCAGGTCCAGGAAGAAGGGGTCGTCGGCCTGGCCGGCGAACGCCTTGCCACCCTCGGGCAGAGACTTGATGGCCTCTTGGCGGAGGTTGCTGTAGTTCGGCATCGATGCGAGGCCGGTGTCCGACGGTGCGACCACCGCATCCTTCAGGACCACCTTCGAGTCGCTGCCGGCCGTCCTCATCAGCTCATAGGTCTGGTAGAAGTTCAGAGTCGTGTCCTTGACGCTGTTGACCGGACCCGTGTTGTAGAGAAACTGGCCGCTGTCGTCGCGATAGTGATTCGTGAAGATCCACGAGTAGGTGACGTCGGCGACGCCATCGCCGTTGTTGTCGATCTTGATGTTGTAGCGAGCGTCGGTGGCGAACGGGTAGAAGTTCGGTCCGCCGTTGGGCTCCTCGAATGGGATCCAGTTGGCCAGCAGCGTCACGGTGTTGGCCTTGTCAGGACTGACGAATGCGTACGTGTCGGTGTTGTCGGCCCGCGCGTCACCCGCGATCAGCGGTGCCTCGCGATGGCTCGACGCAGTCGCGACGCCTGGACCCAGCAACGTGGAAACGCCGCCCGCGGTGAGGGACAGGGCGGCGCCTGCCACAAGGACGCGCTGAATGGTTGGCCGCCGGCCGTGTCCACCGGCGCGCTTGAAGAAGTGCAGCTTCATGATTCTCCTCCTGAATGTGGGGTGAACGGCCGGGCCTCAGGGTCTGGAACTCGCGGTCGTTTCGTGGGGGTCTCCGGCGCACGGCGCCGGATCGGATGTCAATTGCGAGCGATTCGGCTTCTCGGTCACGCCAGCCGTGCTGGTACCGCCGCCGTGATGCAGCAAGGAGCGCCGGTGCCGCCATGGGACCGGCGCTCCCTACCGCTTCCCACGCGTCGGCTACCGCGCCGTGGGCGAACCGTTGCGGCGTGTTGCGTTGAGTCCGGCGTGGGGACAACGCCTGGATTGGCAATTTGCCGAGAAAGTCGAGAAGGCCGAGACGCCCATCCGGTTTTCTGTGCCGCTGCGGAGTTGCTGTCGCACCACAGCTGAGTGAGGGGCGCCGACTACCCGGAAGCAGCCGGCATTACAGATCGTGACATCCAGGGGCAGCCTCGGCGTCGGACTATCAACATGCACACCAAACCGGCCGAGGTCTCATTCCTCCGGCGCCCGGCGGCGCCCCTGGTGCTCTTGGCCGCACTCTTCGTTGCCGTTAGCGGGTTCATTCACGTTCAACAGTGGCTGCAGATCTACTCGAAGGTCCCCGTCTCGGTGCCGGGCTCGGTCGTCGTCCGAGTCGGGTTCCTGGTCAACGCCGCGGCGTCGATGGTCCTCGCGTCCAGCCTGGTGGTCACCATGTTCAAGTGGCGCCACCTCGCGCCATTTGCGGTCGCCGCAGCGCTCGCGTTCGAGGCCAGCGCCCTAGCGGTGCTGATTGTGAGTCGGGTTGGCAACGTTTTCGGCTGGATGGAGTCCGGCTGGACCAACGGCGCCAATCTCACACGGGCCGCTGAAATCGGTGCGATGGCGACGCTGGGCCTGGTTGCCGCGGTCACCACCGTGCTTCGAGATTCGCGGTCGCCAGAGGCCGCGCCTGCGCTCGTCCCCCGATGATCGCGGCGCCGGAGAGTCCTATGGTTCAAGTCTCAGCCAAGTGGAGGTCCGGATCGATGAGCAGGCGATTGACAGGCGTAGCAGTGCTGATGTTGCTCGTGCTGGGGTTGGGGGCGTGCAGCTCCTCGAAGGACTACTCAGGAACCAAGGACAACTCAGGAACCAAGGACAACTCAGGAACCGGAGCCGCAAAGTCGACCGCAGGCGGCGGGGCCAAAGGCACGGCCGTCGCGATCAAGAACTTCGCGTTCTCCCCCAACCCGCTGCAGGCCAAGGTCGGCGAGCCGATCACCGTCATGAATCAAGACTCAACGGCTCACACGGTCACCGCCGACGACCAGAGTTTCGATACCGGCAATCTCGACGGTGGGGCATCGAAGACCATTAAGCCCGCCGCCGCGGGGACGTTCAAATACCACTGCAACATCCACAATTACATGACGGGAACTCTCACAGTCAGCTAACGAACCGGCATTCCAGGTTTCTTTGGAAATCGACATCCACGGGTCCCCCTGGCCCCGGAGTGAATACCGGCACCTGGCCATGTAACTAGGAGGAAGCACTCGTGACATCTGACGAAGGGGCGCTCAACGCCCTGATCGAACAGTCCGAAGACTTGCACGCCGACGCCATGCGGACGACAAGGTCCGCCCTCGGCGAGATGGTCGAGTGTGGCGAAGAGCGGCGCGCCCACGGCGGCTACGACCGCGACGAGCTCGTCGCCTATCACGCCGAGCGGCGAAACTTGCTACGCACCGCGCTCAAGGGTGCCGGCGTCGTCGCGTCCGGCATCGTCGGCGTGGGCCTCCTCGAGGCGCTCACGTCACCGGCATTCGCCGGGTCGAGTCCCGACACCGCAGCAGCGCAGACGGCGGCGTCGCTCGAGAACCTGGCGGTGGCCGTGTACAAGCAGGCGGCCGGACTGCCGTTCATGAAGAACATCCCTGCGCCGGCCGGACCCACCGTCGTTGCCTTCGTCACCAAGACGATCGCCCAGCACACCGACCACGCCAAAGCCTTCAACTCGGCGGCAACCCGGCTCGGTGGAAAGGAACAGACCGGCGTCGACAAGCCCGTGTTCGACGGGGTGGTGACGCCGATGCTGCCCAAGCTCAAGGCGCCGCTCGACGTCGTCAAGTTTGCCGCCGACCTCGAACTCGTCGCCGCCGAGACCTACGCGGCCGAGACCGCCGCGGTTTCGGACGGCAACCTTCGCAACACTTTCGCATCGATCATGGGGGTCGAGAGCCAGCACCGAGCGATCCTCCTCGCTGTCGCAGCCCTCTTGCAGAACAACTTGGCGAGCCTCGTCATGCTTGGGCCGCCAGCGGACAAGCTTCCCGCCGCGGCTGGTTCCGTCGGGTTCCCGGACTCATTCCTAAAAACCGATCAAGCGCGTCCGTCGAGTGAAGGGGCGGTGGCCTGATGAAGTTCCGCAAGAACACCATGCAGATCAGCGAGCGTGAGCTCATCACTCTCACCAGCGACCTCGACGACATGCACCACGACACGCTGCCGCACATGCACGAGGCGATCGACGCGTGGAGCGAGGTCAACAACCTCCTGCGTTCGGGCGTCGACAAGCTCGGCGAAACGGCGTCGAGCCGTCGCACGTTTTTGATCGGCGTCGGCGCGGCCGCCGGTGGCCTCGCGCTCGCCGCCTGTGGCGGTAGTAAGAAGAAGAACTCGGGCAGCGGCGGCGACAGCGGCCTCAGCGGCGATCTTGCTATCGCCGCGCTGGCCGCCAGCCTCGAGAACCTGGCTGTGCAGACGTATCAGGCCGGCCTCGACGCGGCCGGCAAGGGTTCCCTGGGTGCAGTTCCCGCTGCGGTGGCGACGTTCGTCAAGACCGCCCAGTCCCAACACAAGGACCATGCGGCGGCGTGGAACTCCATCTTGACGAAGGCCGGCAAGAAGGCGATCACCGGGGTCGACACGACCGTCAAGGACGCCGTGGTTACGCCCGGATTCGCCCAGGTGAAGGATGTCCCGGGTCTCGCCAAGTTCGCTCTTGGTCTCGAGAACGTGGCGGCGGCGACGTATCTCAACGGGATCCAGAACGCGATCAAGGACAAGGGCGCGATCCAGATCGCCGCATCGATCCAGCCGGTCGAAATGCAACACGCTGCGATTCTGAACTTTGTGCTCGGCTCGTATCCGATCCCGGACTCCTTCGCCAAGACCGACGGTGCTCGCGGGCCGGACGACAAAATCGGCTAGTCCGACGATTTCGCGGCCAGCCGGACCGGTGTACCTCCTAACCGGCCCGGCTGGCCGCACCTTTCGGAGTATCGCCGTGACCGCTCGGAGCCCTCAGGCCGACCAGTCAAAGCGGTAACCGACGCTCAGGGTGTCGCCTTCGTCCAAAGCGATGACGCCGGCGCCGGGGACGCCCTCGTCAGCCAGGCGGAACCCGTCGTTCGCCATCGTCACTGGTTCGACGCAGACCCACCCGGGCGTACCGGTGTAGACGACGACGTGGGTGATCGGACCCGACCAGCCGAGTCGCAACCCGGGAACCTCGACGCGGTCAGCCGTGAGCGCCGTGTAGCACCGGTCCATCAGCCCCGGCTCGCAAATAACGCGCAAGTCAGCGTCGCCCTCGACCGGCACGGGAACGCCTTCTGGTATCGGCCCCGAGCCTGGCCACATGCGATCCGCCGGCACCCGGATCGGACCGAACCCGAACCACGGGTGGATACCGGCTCCGACCGGCACACGATCGGCGGAACGGTTGGTGAGATCGATGCGCTGGTCGAGACCGGACTGCGTCAGCACGAAGGATTGCCGGGCATGCATGCGGTATGAAGCCGAATCGATGGCAATCTCGATGACGGCGGAGCGATCCGATGCGGCGACCACAGTCCACGGTGCGTTCATCGCCAGGCCGTGCAGCGCGCTGCCGTCCTCCCAATTCACCGGCACCGTGAAGTCGCGCCCTTCGAACCGGAACCGGCCCCCGGGGATGCGGTTCGACCAGGGCAACAGCGGATACGAGCCCCAGTAGCCCCACCCCAACCCCGCGTCTTCCGGACCGCGCAAGAGCTTCCGACCGTCGACCTCAATCTGCCCGATGCGGCCGCCGGCGTCAGGACACAGCGTCACCGTGGCCGGCCCGGCGCGGAGGACCACAGCGCTCGGTTGCATCCTGCACCGACGGTAGTTGCCGGTATTGTGCAATGCAACAGAATCGAACATGAGTAGGTGACGCGTGCCCGGTGCCGTACGAGCCGACGAATTCATGGTGGCGATGGGCGACGGCACCCAGCTCAGCACCGAAGTCGTCACCGCCGATGATGGCGAGCCGCGGCCGACGCTTTTGATCCGGACGCCGTACTCCCGCATCGGCGCGCGTCAGGCCGATGACGCCATCGGGCTGGCCCGCCTCGGTTGGTCGGTCGTCATGCAGGACGCCCGCGGGACAGCGGCGTCGGAGGGCGAATGGCACCCGTTCCGGAACGAACGGTCCGACGGCGCCGACACGGTCGCATGGTGCGCCGCGCAACCGTGGTCCGACGGCCGAGTCGCCATGTGGGGAGCCAGTTATGTCGGCATCACGCAGCTCATGGCCGCAGCCGAACGCCCTCCCGCGCTGCGCGCCATCGCGCCGATGGTCACGTCGGCGTGGGCCGATGAAGGCTGGACCTATGAAGGCGGCGCGCTGCAACTCGGCTTCGCCATGCCGTGGGCGGCGATGATGGCTGCGGCATGTCCCCGCATCGCAAAGCGCGATCTGGACCGGGCAGCCGCGGTCATGGCCGACTGGCCCGCCGCCTACCGGCAGCCGCTCGGCGACCATCCCGTGCGCGCCCTGTCGCCCGCGTTCGTCGACTGGCTCTCGGCCGACCAGCGTCGGGTATGGAAGGACCTCGACATCGCCAAGAAGGTGGCACGCGCGGACATCCCTGCGTTCTTCGTTGCCGGCTGGTACGACCTGTTCTGCGACGGCACACTTCGTACGTTCGCGTCGATCGAGGCGCCGGCGCGCATCGTGGTCGGACCGTGGACCCACGCCGGTCTGTGGCTGGACACCACCCCCGAGGTTCAGTTCGGCGACGCCGCCAACGGCATCGCGCAGGACGTTCGTGGCGAGGCGTTGCGATGGATGCGACGAGCGATCGATGGCGAGGAGGTAGAAGGCGGCGCCCGGCTGTTCGTGATGGGCGTCAACGCGTGGCGCGAATTCGACGGCTGGCCGCCGCCCTCGACACCGGCGCGGTTCTTTCTGACCGATGAGGCCTCCTTGCAGTCGTCGCCACCGGCCGAGGCCGGGCGTCACAGCTTCGACTACGACCCTCACAACCCGGTACCGACGCGCGGCGGCCGCACCCTCGGCCCTTACCTTCCGATGGCGGGGCCGGTGGACCAGCACGACGTCGAAGCGCGCGGCGACGTGCTCGTGTACACGTCGGCGCCGTTGACCAAGCCGCTCACCGTGATCGGGCAGGTCGAGGCCACAATTCGCTTCTCCACGACGGGCCGTTCGGCCGACGTGACAGTGAAGTTGGTCGACGTACATCCAGATGGCCGCGCCCTCAACGTCGTGGATTCAGTGCGGCGCTTGCCCTTCACGCCCGGCCGCCCGAAGAACGTCGACGTGGCAGTGGGTGCGACCGCCATGTGTTTCCTGGCCGGTCACCGCATCCGAGTCGAGGTCTCGTCGTCCAACTTCCCGCGCCTCGACCGCAATCCGTCGACGGGAGAGCACTGGGGCGACGCCACGGTTCTCCAAGGCGCCCGGCAAACGGTTCACCTTGGCAGCTCGCGCGTGACGCTGCCGGTTACACCAACTCGACGAGGCGCGACC
>JACDEA010000360.1 GCA_013816725.1 Actinomycetota bacterium | reverse complement strand
CCCGCCACCACCGGCGTGCCGCTGTCGCGGTGGAGCTGCACTGAGCTTGCTCGTGAACTCATGACGCTCGGCGCGGTCGAAGCCATCTCCACCGCCACGGTCTGGCCCATTCTGCACCGTGACGCCATCTGCCCGTGGTTCCACCGGTCCTGGATCTTTCCGCGCGATCCGAACTTCGCGACCAAAGCGGCCGGGGCGCTGGACCCCTACGCCCGGATCTTCGAAGGCAAGGCGTTGGGCGAGCGCGAGTTCGTGATCTGCGCAGGTGCGTCGCCTATATCGCCGGGCATGACCGCCGAGGACGACTCGCTGGCGCTGTGCCGGCTGCGCTACCTCGGCTCGCCGGACAACTGGGGCTTCGCCATGTACTCGCCAGCAAGGACGGCTACGAGGACTCGTTCCTCCCGACCGGCAGCTTCACCGGCATACCCGAGGAGGCGCTGGACTGCGCGTGTGGGCTCTACGTCAACGACATCTCGGCCTGGATCGACGCACTCGGCGAGGACTACCCCGGTTCACGCGAGAACTTCTGACGTGGACCACTTAGGATCGCACGCCGTGCCTGCGCCTTATCGCGTCGTCGTGGCCAAGCCCGGCCTGGACGGGCACGATCGCGGCGCCAAGGTGATCGCCCGGGCACTGCGCGACGCCGGTTTCGAGGTCATCTACACCGGCCTTCACCAGACGCCCGAACAAGTGGCCGAGACCGTCGTGCAGGAGGACGCCGACGCCGTCGGCCTGTCGCTCCTTTCGGGCGCACACATGACCCTCATGCCGCGCGTCGTCGAGCTGCTCAAGGAGCGGGGCGCCGAGGACGTGCTCGTGTTCGGCGGCGGGATCATCCCCGACGCCGACATCGTCAAGCTCAAGGAAATCGGCGTGGCCGCCATATTCACGCCGGGCTCACCCCTGGCAACGATCACCGACTGGCTCACCGCCGCCCTCAGCGAAAGGGACTGACCAACTTCGTGGATCTGTTCGAGTACCAGGGCAAGCAGTACTTCGCCCGTTACGACATACCGGTGTCGCCCGGCGGGATGGCCCGCACCATCGACGAAGCCGTGGCCGCCGCCGACGCCGCCGGTTACCCAGTGGTGGTCAAGGCCCAGGTCCAGGTGGGCGGGCGGGGCAAGGCCGGCGGGATCAAGCTGGCCGCCGACGCCGGTGAGGCCCGTCGCCACGCCGAGGCGATCCTCGGGATGGACATCAAGGGCCACGTGGTCAAGATCGTGTGGATCGAGCACGCGTCGGACATCGCCAAGGAGTACTACGCCAGCTTCACGCTCGACCGCTCGGTCAAGAAGCACCTCGCCATGGTGTCGGCCAAGGGCGGCGTCGACATCGAAAGCGTGGCCGACGAAGACCCCGACGCCATTGCCAAAGCGCATATCGATCCCCTGGTCGGACTTGACGAGGCGACGGCGCGTCAACTTGTCGACGCCGCCGGTCTCGATGTCGAAGCGCATGACGGCGCCGTCGACGTGCTCATGAAGCTGTGGCGCTGTTATGACGAGGGCGACGCCGATCTGGTCGAGATCAACCCTTTGATCCTCACGCCCGACGGCAAGGTGCACGCGCTGGACGCCAAGGTCACGCTCGACGACAACGCCGCGTTCCGTCACCCGGAGTGGGATGAGTTCCGCGGCGTCGCCCAGCTCGACCCGCGCGACGCGCTGGCCAAGGAGAAGGGCCTCCAGTACATCGGCCTCGACGGCGAGGTCGGCATCATCGCCAACGGCGCCGGGCTGGCGATGTCCACACTCGACGTCGTCAATCAGGTCGGCGGCAAACCGGCCAACTTCCTCGACATCGGTGGCGGGGCCAACGCCGAGGTGATGGCCGGCGCGCTCGAGGTGATCAACACCGACGAGAAGGTCAAGGCCATCTTCATCAACATCTTCGGCGGCATCACCAAGGGCGAAGAGGTGGCCAAGGGCATCGTCGAGGCGTTCCGACGCGTCGACCTCAAGGCGCCGATCGTGATCAGGCTGGATGGAACCAACGCCGAGGAGGGTCGCGCCATCCTCAAGGAACACGAGTCCGAACGGCTGGTATCGAAGCCGACGATGGTCGAGGCGGCCAAAGCGGCCGTTGCGCTTGCCAACGGAGTCCAGCCGTGAGCATCTTCGTCGACGAGAAAACCAAGGTCGTCGTCCAGGGAATCACCGGGTCGCAGGGGCGGTTCTACGCCCTGCGCAACCAGGCCTACGGCACGCAGGTCGTGGGCGGCACCAATCCCAAGAAGGCGGGCACCGACGTCGACGGCATCCCCGTCTTTGCCACGGTCGCCGAAGCCCGCAGCGAGACGGGCGCCAACGCCACGATGATCCTCGTCCCCGCCGCCGGCGCGCCCGCCGCCGTGATGGAGGCGGCCGAGGCCGGGATCGAACTGATCGTGTGCCTCACTGAAGGGATACCGGCGCACGACGAAGCCCGCTTTTACAACGCGCTCAAGCGCGACTTCCCGAGCACGCGTCTGATCGGGCCGAACTGCCCCGGTCTGATCACGCCAGGAAAGTGCAACATCGGGTTCACGCCGGGCGACGACGCCCTGGGGGGCGGCCCCGTCGGGATCGTCTCGCGGTCGGGCACGCTCACCTACCAAGCGCTGGGCGAGCTGGGCGGCAAAGGCATCGGCGTGTCAACGTGTGTCGGCATCGGCGGCGATCCCGTTCCGGGCACGTCGTTCATCGATTGTCTGGCTGCCTTCGAGGCCGACGCCGAGACCAAGGCCGTGATGATGATCGGCGAGATCGGCGGCTCGGCCGAAGAAGAGGCGGCCGAGTTCATCCGGGCCGAGATGAGCAAGCCCGTCGTGGCCTACGTCGCCGGCGTCACTGCGCCTCCCGGAAAGAAAATGGGCCACGCCGGCGCCATCGTGTCCGGGTCGAAAGGGACGGCGCAGGCCAAGATGGACGCGCTCGAGGCGGCCGGCGTGAAGGTCGGTCGCAATCCCACCGAAGCCGGCGATCTCATGGCCGGCGTGGTCGCCCGGCTCTAGTCGGTTCGCTGTAGTTCCCGGCGTTCTCGGGTAAGTAAGGAGGTCATGCGCCTCCGGGCCGTCGCCGTCATCACGCTCCTCGCTCTCGTCGCCTGCGGCACGCGGCCGCCCCACCCCAGGTTCGCCCGGGCTGGCGTGGCGACATCGGTGGTGGCGTCGACGACGACCGAGCCGCCGACCACGACCACGACGTTTCCGCCGACGACTGTCGCC
>JACDEA010000359.1 GCA_013816725.1 Actinomycetota bacterium | reverse complement strand
GCGGGCCATTCGCGAACAGATCAACTCGGCGGTCAACGTCATCATGCACCTCGACCGCATGCCCGACGGACGGCGCATCGTCACGTCGGTCACCGAGGTCCAGGGGCTCGAAGGCGACACGATCCTTCTTCAAGAAGTGTTCCGGCACCGCACGGTGGCCGAGGAGGACCGCTCGGGTAACGAGCTGGTGGCGACCGGGCTGCGGCCGAAGTTCCTCGACAAGCTGCACTCCCTCGGCATCGACGTGCCGGCGAAAGTGTTCCAACGGCCGACGGTACGGGTCGGCGTTCCCGAGGGCCGGGGCCGTTCGGCCCGCGTCCCCTCGGCCCGCGAGCTGGCCGAGCCGGAAAGGTCGCGTTAGAGATGGGCGCCCTCCTCCAGTCGGCGATCATCGGCCTCGCTCTCACCATGATCGCCGTCGGCGTCATTCTCAAGGCTCGTGACCGTGAGCAGTCGCTGGCCGACATCCTCGACCTTCCCTACGGCGAACGCGACGTGCCCATCGAAGCGGTGACAGAGACGCGCGGGGCGGTGGCCGCCGGCGCGGTAGGCCTCGCCGGTCGCATGGTGGAACAGTTCGATGCCAAGAAGTCGTTGGCCAGCGCCCTCGAGCGAGGACGAGTCCCCTTGAAGGCCGGTGAGTACGTCGTCGTCGTCGGCTGCGCCGCCGTCGTCAGCGCCGTCCTGCTGCGGCTCCTCACTGGTCAGAACCTGTTCGCACTCGTTGGCGTCGCGCTGGCCGTCGCGGTGGGCAAGATGTATCCCAACTTTCGGGTCAAACGACGGGTCAAGGCGTTCGACAAGCAGCTTCCGGGGGCACTGTCGCTGATGGCGTCGTCGCTGTCTGCCGGTCACACGTTCCTCCGTTCGATGCAGATGATGTGTGAGGAGGCCGAGCCGCCGCTCTCCGAAGAATTCGCACGGGTTGTCTACGAGACTCGGCTCGGCGACTCCGTCGTCGACGCGTTGGACCGCATGGCCGAGCGCCTCGGCATGCGCGACCTCGAATGGGTCGTCCAGGCGATCCGGATCCAGCAGACCGTAGGCGGCAAGCTCGCCGAGTTGCTGCACACCCTCGCCGACTTCATCCGGTCCCGCGAGGATGTGCGCCGGGAAGTCGACGTGCTCACGGCGGAGGGCCGCATCTCGGCGTGGGTACTCGGGGCACTGCCGATCGCGCTGTTGGCCTACATCTCCGTGTCGAACCCGGAGTACGCCCAGCCCCTGTATCACGGGACTGGCCTGATCATCCTGATCGGTGCGTTGGCATCAATCGTCACCGGTTTCCTCATCATCCGCCGCATGGTCAACATCGAGGTCTGACATGAACATCATGTTTCTCGCCTCAGTGGTCGCCGCGCTCAGCGGCTTGACGGTCGCCCTCGTGGTCGGCGTCGGCTCGCGACGCGCTGTCGGCGACGCGGCGGCTGCCTATCTCCGCGACCTCGACAACGATGGCGGCGACGACGCCGACGAATTCACGAAGCGCCTCAGTCAACCGTTCCGTTCGCGCATTGTGGCTCCCCTGGCCGAGTCGGCCATGGGTTTGACGCGCCGGTTCACTCCCCAACACCGGGTCGAAGCGGTCCATCAGCGCCTTCTCGTCGCCGGGCTGTCCGCGACGATGCGCGCCGAGGAGTTCGTGATGCTCCAGGCCGCGCTGGCCGGCGGATCAGTACTTCTGTCCATCCTGATGGTTCGGCTCATGCGTCCCACACTGTCGATGGGTCTGATGCTTGTGTTGCTGCTCGTCGTTGCCGGCGCGCTGGGTCCCTTCGCATGGCTGCGGCGCAAGGCCGACGAACGCCAGGACGCGATCCTCAGAGATCTCCCCGACGTCCTCGACCTCCTCGCCATTTCCGTCGAGGCCGGCGTGGGCTTCGAAGGCGCACTCGACGTGGTTTGCAACCATTTCAACTCGCCGCTGGCCGCCGAGTTCGCCCTGACGCTGAAGGAGATGGAGCTGGGCCTGTCCCGGAGCGATGCGCTGCGCAACTTGAAGCGGCGGACCGAGGTCCCTGAGCTGTCTAGCTTCGTGCTGGCCATCGTTCAAGCCGATGCGCTGGGCATGCCTCTCGGGCGAGTGCTGCACACCCAGGCGACCGAACAGCGCAACCAGCGGCGCCAGCGGGCGCGCGAGAAGGCGGGCAAGCTCCCGGTCAAGATCATGTTCCCGCTTGTTTTGTTCATTTTCCCGTCGATACTGGTCGTGATCCTCGGGCCGGCAGCGATGTCCGTTTCCTCGCAGCTGAAGCTCTGAGGCCCGCGTGACCAACTCGGTGACGTCGGCGCCTTCCCTTGCAGCGATCCGCTGGACAACGCTCACCCTCAGCGTCGTGCTGGCGACCAGCACGGCACGCCCGTCGCTCGCGTGTGCGGCTGTGTTGTTCGGGTACGCGGTCTGGACCACAGCACGGCCGACATCCGAAGAGCGGCGAGCGACGAACCTCGCGGTGGTCGTCGACGTAGCCTTGCACGTCGCCGTCGTCGCCTCCACCGGATGGTGGCACTCACCGTACGTGCTCACGCTGTTGTCGCCGATCGCGACGGCGACGCACGCCAACGCGCTCCTACGGCGGGCCGAAGCCCGCGAGTCGCTGGCTCTGACACACATGACGCGGCTGGCCGAGGCCAACGGGCTCCTGACCGAACTGCATCGCGTCGCCCAGAGCCTGCCGGTGTCGCTGGACCTGACCGAGACGGTCGCGTCGACCATCGCCCGCGTGACCGAGCTGTTTCAACCCAACGCGCATGCGCTGCTGCTCCGGGACGAGGCCGCCGACGGCTGGATCGTCGCTGCTTCCATGGGCGTGCGGCTTCCGAACACCGTCAAGACCGCGAATCTCCCGGCGCCGTTGGCCGCCGCGGTGGATGCCGCCGGCGCCACGCTCGTCGCCGACCTCAGCGCCACGGGCCCGGGACTCGGAACGGTGACATCCAGCGGGATCTACGTCCCGCTGCGGGCCCGCAATGAGCTGGTCGGCCTGTTGGCGATTGAGCGAATCATCCCGACCACACTGACCGAGCGCGATCGCGCTCTTCTCGACGGCGTGGCCGAGCAGGCCGCCCTCGCACTCGACAACGCGCGGTGGTTCGGGCGGCTCCGGCAGATGGGCGCCGACGAAGAGAGGACGCGTATCGCTCGAGACCTGCACGACAACGTCGGCCAGGCGCTGGCGTACATGTCCCTCGAGCTCTCACGCATCAGCCGGGACACCAC
>JACDEA010000358.1 GCA_013816725.1 Actinomycetota bacterium | reverse complement strand
CGGTCGGCTGGTCGACCACCGTCGCCGACATCGGCGCCTTCCTCACCGCGTTCCCCGCCGTCGTCGGTCGGCTCCGCTCACTGCGCAGTTAGGTCGCGACCTGCCGCACAGCCTCCGGAACGTCCTGTGGTCGACAAGGCGCCCCGCTGATCGATCCGCGCGGATTTCGGTCCGCCCACCGTGCCGAAATCCGCGCAGAACGCTCGCGACCCGGCAATATCGGATGGTCACCGCGCGGCTACCGGCTCGCCCAGATCAGCACTTATGGGGCGCGCGCCGGCGGGATCGGCGCTTGCCGGGAATGAAATGATGAACGCCGTGGAGGGACCTGCGGCGGCCGAGGCGATTCTGATACGCAAGCAGTACCGACACCCAACTCGCAGCATGCTTTGGGGTGCGTACCTCCTCGGCGCCGATGCAACCGGAACATGGCTGTTCAGCCCAGCGGGCACCCGCTACCGCGCGGAGCAGGATGGCGGGGTCTTGTATGACGACGCGCCAAAGCAGAACACCCTCCACCTCAGCCCTCGGGATGCGTGGTACTTCGCAAGATGGGACGACGAGCGCGTGTTGTATATCGACGCTGCCCGCCCCACCGAAGTGCTTGGTCGCGAGTGGCGCTACGAGGACCTGTACCTCGATCTCTACAAGCGCGGCGACGGGCGAATGATCATCGATGACGAGGACGAGTTCGTCGCGGCGATCACAGCTGGCCACCTCACATCGGAAGAAGCGGCGGAAACTCGATCCGCCGTCGAGGACGCGCTGCGGGCAGTCGAAGCACTAGCCGAGCCGTTTGATGAGATGCCGTGGCAACGACTTGACGAAGCGGTCGCACTGTCGCTTGCCCCTCTCACTGAATTGCCCGCCGTGAAGCGAGGTCGCCCGAACGCGGGATAGTCGGCGCGCGCTATGTGCCGATCTCGCGTGATCGGTCACGTCGCGCACGCGGTGTCGATACGTGGCGGAGATTTTCCAAAAGGGGTTTACAGCGAACACCTGTTTGGTATAGTTACATCGCTGTAGTTCGCTAGGCCTCGGGTGTTCAACTTCCCCCTCTGAAGTCGGTTCTCTCTGCGGAGGACGCGGTGCTGGAGCAGTTGCGGGAAGTGGTGTCGAGTGCGAAGGCGATCGTCGCCGCGCTCGATCCTGCGTCCCTGCACGCGCTCGACGCGGTCTCGCTCATGGACGAGTTCACCGCGCTCGAGCGCATCGCGGTGGCCGGCCGCACGTTCCTCGCCGCTCGCGCTACCGATGCCAATGAGTGGAGTCGCCGCGGCTACCGCACCCCCGAGGACTGGCTGGCCAACAAGACGGGCACCAACTGGTCTCAGGCCAAGAACTGCCTCGATGCGTCGGTCAAGCTCACCGAGCTGCCCGCCGTCGATCAGGCCCTGCGGGCCGGGAAGCTCTCACCGGCACAGCTCAACGAGATCACTCCCGCGCTCACGGCCGAGAACGAACAGCGGTTGGTCAAGGCCGCCGCCTCCGACAGCGCCAGGCAGCTGCGCCAGCGCTGCCAGCACGAGCGCGCCGCCCAGCGCTCAGGAGAAGAAGAGCTCGCCCGTTACCAGCGCATCCACAAGGAGCGGTCGTTCCGGTCATGGATCGACCCCGAAGGTGCCTGGCGCTGCGAAGCCAAGACCACCGCCGATGTCGGTGCCCGCATCGACGCGGCCATCGCCGCGGAGGCCGAGAAGGTCTTCAAGGCCGCCCATGCCGAGGGCAGGCGCGATCCCGCTGCCGCCTACCGGGCCGATGCGCTGGTGAACCTGATCGAGGGCGGCGGGTCCACGGTCGACACCGTCGTGGTCCTACGGGCCGACGCCACCAAGATCGCCGGCGGCGAGGGGATGTGCCAAACCGCCGACGGCGCCGATGTGCCCGTCGAAGTAGTGATCGGCGAGATCCTCGCCGGTGCCTTCGTCAAGGTCGTGCTCACCGACGGCACCGACATCATGAAGGTCTCCCACCCCGGCCGGCACATCCCCGAAGAGCTGCGCACCGCGGTCACCGAGCGCGACGGCTATCGCTGCGTGCGCCCAGGCTGCGGCTCGATCCACCGCCTCGAGACCCACCACTACCGCATCGACTACGGCAAGCGGGGTCCCACCGCCTACTGGAACCTGGCCACGCTGTGTCGCCACGACCACCGCCTGGCCACCAACCGCGGGCATCGACTGGACGGCGGGCCGGGCGACTGGAAGTGGATCGAGCCGCCGTGATTCAGATGCGGGTCCAACGTAACTCGACAGGTCGGGCGTGCGGATCGCGACCGCGCGAGAACAAGTCACGGACGAGATACGGCAGGTCGGCCGGGAAGAACACTTCGGGCGCGTCGTCGAGTTCGCGGCAGGTCCACCACTGCCACCCCGCGTGCAGTTCTCGCTCGAGTTCGGTCCAGCCGGTGTCGTCGAGGTCGAACACCGGCGTGCGCACGAGGAAGTACCAGTCCACGGAGTACAGCTCCTGGCCGCGGAACGACCACTCCCCCTGGCACACGGCGACCGGTGCGCCCAGTTCATCGGGCGTGCGCCGCAGGCCGGTCTCCTCGGCCAACTCGCGGGCGGCGGCGACCGCTATGTCCTCGCCGTCCTCGACGCCGCCGCCTGGCGTAACCCAGATCGGCGGCGCGGCGGATTCGGGATCGACCACGCGAAACAGGAGCACGCGCCCGTCGTCGTCGATCACGACGCAGCGCGCCGACTGCCGTTTAAGGCGCTCCACCGGCCGCCTCGGCCTCGGCTTGCTTGAGCGCGGCGGCGACGGGCGCGGCGCGGTCGGCCGGAGGGTTGGCGGCAAGGAAGGCGCGGAACTCGGGGACGGCGCCCGCCGGGTCCTTGCGGTCCTTCCAGAGGATCATGGCTTTGAAGAAACGGGCATCGAGATAGGCGGGGTCGACGGCGATGGCGCGGTCGATGTACACCAGGCCGTCCTCGGGCAGGCCGGCCAGGCGGACGAGCCACCCGCGGTAGGCCAGCGCTTCGACTTGGCGGGGATCGTCCTTCAGAACGCGGTCGTACAACTTGACCGCCTGCACCGCTTGCCCGTCGGCAATGAGTTGGCGGGCTTGCGCCAGCCGATCGCCTGATGACGCGTCGATCGAGCCGGTGATGGCGTCGTTGGGGAGGCGCTGGCCGGCGGCGTTGGCCACCACGAGGCCGGCGACGACGGCGACCACGGCGATGGCCGCCCCGACGATCAACGGCGTACGCCGGCGCGCCTGCGCCGCAGCTCCAGCC
>JACDEA010000357.1 GCA_013816725.1 Actinomycetota bacterium | reverse complement strand
GCGCCACCCGTCCGCCTCCCTGGCTCCCGCCACCCCCAGGTGTGTGTGGTTGCCCTTCGGGTCCCGGCCGCTTTGAGCGGCCGATCCCCGACCACCTCCTCGCGCCGACCTGGGCAACCCGGAAGGTTCTCGTCGGGCCCCGCGTATGACAGATCGAGCCTGACAATGAAATGCCCCGCCATTCCAGGACAGCCGCGAGGCGTCCTGAAAGGCGGGGAGGATTCGCTGACGAATATACCCCTGGTGCCAACGCGGTCAAGCCTCCGAACGCCTCCCCAGGGCATTCGAGGGTAATTCGGGCTATCGCCGCCGACGACGAACCGTGTAGTCCGTGGCGTCCTCAACGAGGTCGTAGTCCGCCCTTTTGAGCCGGTGGACTAGGCAGCCCGACACACGAAGAGGCGTAGCCGACCGGCCGTCGCTCGGGACCCACGTCGCGACCTCGCAAGAACCGGATCCACGAATTGCCAAGACTGCCTCAATGGCAGGAACGAGGTCCGTGTCATCCGAGAAGAGTACGGCCACGTCGAAGTCCCCGTGGATCGCCATCATCACCATGTCAATCGCCAGCCGTACGTCGATGCCCTTCTCTTTGGGCACTGCAGGATCGCGGTAGTTCAACGGACGAGAGATCGGCTCAACGAGGGCCTGTTGCTTCCAGAGGGCCATTTGCCGATCGGCGGCGCCGTATCCCTTGGGATCGCGAAGGCTTGACGGTAGGCCCCGGTACACGCGAATACCGACAAGCTCGCGATCCCCTGCGGCGGCATCTTTCAGGCGAATCGCCAACCGGCGCGGGTACACCTGACCATCCATGTGGCGCAGCGAGTGCTCGAAGAACGCCCAGCGCGCGCCCTTATAGCAATTCTGATAATCGATGAACACGGCTACGCGACTCGGCATCTGACCTACACCCATAATTGGAGCACGACCCGGGTGTTGCTTGTGGAGTACGCGGGGATTGGACCCGGCACACACGGCTCCTAAGCCTAAGAGCTGCGGCGGTCACCAAGACGTGCCGCCCGCCGGGTGACGAGGGCACGCGACGGGAGGAAGTCGGGGGCAGGCGGCTCGATGCCGCCTGCACCCGAACAGCTCAAAAAAGAGGGGGGTGGCTGGACAAAGACGAGCCCCGTGGCGGGTGGCGCCCGGAGAGGGGCCCGCACCGACGGGGCCCCCGGTATGACCGATGCGAGCGCAGCGAGCGAGGGAGTCGGGGTGTCGGGGTGGGAGAGGACCCGGGTGACAGGACCCGCCACGGGGCGGTGGCGCGCCAGAACAGATTCCGGCGCGTCCGGCGCGACCGGCGCGCCAGCGACTAGGAGAAGCGGCGCATGTAGACGTTCAAAACCAGGCCGATGCCGGCGAAGGCGGCCAGCGTGGCCGAGCCTCCGTAGCTCACGAAGGGCAGAGGGATGCCGGTGATCGGCATGATCCCCATGGTCATGCCCACGTTCTCGAAGATCTGGAACACGAACATGGCCAGCACGCCCACGCACACCAGCGTGCCGTAGAGGTCCTTGGCCAGGGCCGCTGTTCGCCACGTACGCCACACCACCACGGCGAACAGCGTGAGCAGGAGCGCCGAGCCCAGCAGGCCCAGCTCCTCGCCGACCACGGTGAAGATGAAGTCGGTGCGTTGCTCGGGCACGTAGGAGAGGTTCGTCTGGCTGCCCTTGAACAGGCCCTTCCCGGTTATGCCGCCGGAGCCGATGGCGATCTTGGACTGGTTGAGGTTGTAGGCCGACTGGCGCTGGTCCCGGGCCGGGTCGAGGAACGCGCCGAGCCGGTCGAGCTGGTACTGCTTCATGACGCCGAGCTGGAACACACCGACCACGCCGACCACGCCCAGGAGGACGACTACGGCGAGGTGCCGCGGGCGGGCGCCGGCGACGAGCAGCAACCCCATCAGGATGGCGACGAACACCAGCGCGGTGCCCAAGTCGGGTTGCACGTACACGATGGCCATCGGCCCGCCGACGATCGCCATCAACGTCGCGACGCGCAGGCCGTCCATCTCGCCGCGGTGCACCGCCGCGTACGTGGAGCCGCAGACGATGACCACTACCTTGGCGATCTCCGACGGCTGGAGCTGGAACGGCCCGAGTTGGTACCACGCCTGGGTGCCGCGGAACGTGGACCCCAACGGCGTCAGGACGAACACAAGCAACGTCATGCCAGCTACGTAGATCAGCGGCGCGAAGTCGCGGTACACGCGGTAGTCGATGGACGCGACCAGGATCATCAGCGCCACGCCGATCAGCACGAACACCGCTTGGCGCTTGAGATACAGGCCAGCGTCGAGGCCGGCGTCCTCCAACTTCTTGTGCGTCGCCGAATACACCATCAGCATTCCCAGCGACGCGATACCGACGACGGCGGCCATCAACGTGGTGTCGACGTGGTGCCACGGCGCCGCCGGGTTGGCCCGGCGCGATCCGAAGCCGGCCATCAGTCGGCGCCGCCTTCGGTCAGTGCGATCGGTCCCGGCGGTGCGCCCATCAAGCCGTCCCACACGCGGCGGGCCACCGGAGCGGCGGTCGACCCGCCGAACCCGGACTCCTCCATCACCACGGCCACGACGAACTGCGGTCGGGCGACGGGGCCGAACGACACGAACATCGCGGTGTCCTGGAGCGGCGGCACCTGCGCGGTTCCGGTCTTGCCTGCGATGGGGAACGTGGCCAGCGGAAAGCCGGCGAAGGCGCCGTAGGCCGTGCCCTTCGGGTCGGCGACCGCAGCCTGCAGCCCGGCCAGGACCGCGTCGCTTCCGGTCGGGAGATCGATCTTCCGGGGGGCGGCGGCGGGGACGTCGGCCACCGGTCGGCTCTGCGGGTCGAGGACGCGAGCGGCGATGCGCGGCGGGGCCAGCGTGCCGCCGGTGGCGAAGGCGCCGTAGGCCGACGCGATCTGGAGGGGCGTGACGGCCACGTCGCCCTGGCCGATGGCCAGGTTGATGTTGTCACCCGTTCGCCAGTTCCCCTCGGGGAAGTCCTTGGGCTTCTTGTCGTGGAAGCGCTTGCGATCGGCCGGCGTCCACACCCGGCCCGGCTGCTCGCCGACGAGCGGAATACCGGTGCGCGAACCCAGCCCGAACGCCTTGGCCGTGTCCTGCAGAGCGTCGGGGACGCGGTCGCGCTGGCCCCAGAACGCGGCACCCAGTTGGTAGAAGTACACGTCGCTCGACACGGTGATGGCCCGGGTGAGGTCGACCTTCCCGTGTTTGACGCCCCCGGCGTTGCGA
>JACDEA010000356.1 GCA_013816725.1 Actinomycetota bacterium | reverse complement strand
AGGGTCCCTTCGCCGACTTCACCGGCACCATCGCCGAGATCAACGAGGACCAGCTCAAGCTCAAGGTGCTCGTCAACATCTTCGGCCGCGAAACCCCGGTCGAGCTCGAATTCGGCCAAGTCGCCAAGCTCTAGAGCGACCGGCCAGAGAGAGAGGCAATCACTTATGGCGAAGAAGCGCGTCGCCGCCATCGTCAAAATCCAGCTCCCGGCCGGGCAGGCCACGCCGGCGCCGCCGGTGGGCACCGCTCTAGGTCCTCACGGGGTGTCGAGCCCGGAGTTCTGCAAGCAGTACAACGCGGCCACCGAGAACCAGCGGGGCACGGTCATCCCCGTCGAGATCACGATCTATGAGGATCGCTCCTTCACCTTCATCCTCAAGACCCCTCCCACCGCCGTGCTGCTCCGGGAGGCGGCCCGGCTGGAGAAGGGCGCCCAGACCACCGGGCGCGAGACGGTGGGGTCGATCTCACAGTCGCAGCTGATCCAGATCGCAGAAACCAAGATGCCCGATCTCAACGCCAACGACATCGAGGCGGCAAAGCTGCAAGTGGCCGGCACCGCCCGCTCGATGGGCATCACCATCAACAAGTAGTCAGAAAGCAGAGTGTGAAATGCCGATCGGAAAGAAGCAGGCCGACGCCCGGTCCAAGTGGGATCGCGACACCCTTTACCACCCGGTCAAGGCGCTCGAGTTGGCCAAGGACCTGGCGACGGCCACGTTCGACGAGACCGTCGAGCTGTCGATGCGTTTGGGGGTCGACCCCCGCAAAGCCGACCAGATCGTCCGCGGCACCGTCAGTCTCCCCGGGGGCACGGGCGGCAACGTCCGCGTCGCCGTGTTCGCCGACGGACCAGCGGCGGCCGAGGCCCGTGAGGCCGGCGCCGACGTGGTCGGCGCCGCTGACCTGGTCGAGCGGGTGCAGGGTGGCTTCTTGGACTTCGACATCGCCATCGCCACGCCCGACCTGATGGGCCAGGTGGGCAAGGTCGCCCGCATCCTGGGGCCGCGCAAGCTGATGCCCAACCCGAAGACCGGCACGGTCACGACCGATGTGGCCAAGGCCGTCAACGAGTTCAAGGGCGGCCGGGTCGAGTACCGCACCGACAAGGTCGGCAACATTCACGTGCCCATCGGAAAGGTCAGCTTCGAGGGCAAGGCGCTGCTGGACAACTTCCGGGCCGTGGTCGACGAGGTGCAGCGGGCCAAGCCGGCGTCCTCCAAGGGACGCTACGTGCGCTCCGTCACCGTGTCGTCGACCATGGGACCGGGGGTAAAGGTCGATCCCAACCAGCTCCGCGTCACCGATGAGGAGCTCACCGCGGCCGTGTAGTACGGTCGTTCGCTCACCAACCGCTCGCCGAAGACCTCCGGTGCGTACCCACGCTTAATGGACGGCCACGCCGCCCGCCCGAGTAGGAGAGGAACGAATGGAAAACCCGAGGCCTGAGAAGGTCGCCGTCGTCGCCGAGGTACGCGAGCGGTTGAACGCGGCAAGCGCCACGATTCTCACCGAGTATCGCGGGCTCACCGTGAAGGACGTGGCCACACTGCGGCGGTCGCTGCGCGCCGCCGGCGGTGAGTACAAGATCTACAAGAACACGTTGGTCCGCTTCGCGGTGCAGGAGCTGGGCCTCACCGACCTCGAAGAACTGCTCGTCGGCCCCACCGCGATCACGTTCGTCGACGCCGACGCCGCCGGTGTGGCCAAGGCGCTGCGCGACTTCGCCCGCGTGAACCCGAACCTCGTGATCAAGGGCGGCCTGCTGGGGGGCAACGTCCTCACGCCGGCCGGCGCCGCCGCCCTCGCCGACCTCCCGTCCCGCGAGGTCCTGCTGGCCCGCATCGCCGGCGGCCTCGCCGCCCCGCTGCAGAAGTTCGCCGGCCTCCTCCAGGCCCTTCCCCGCAACTTCGCCTACGGACTCAAGGCCCTCATCGACGACCGAGGCGGAGTTCCGGCGGAGCCGGAACCGGAGGCGGCCGCCCCCGAGCCCGAGGCCTCAGCTGAAGCCGAAGCAGTACCCGACGACGCCGCGGCCCCCGCCGCGGAAGTCGCGGCACTCGAAGTCGAAGCGCTAGCGGCGCCGGAGGCGCACAAAACAGAAGGAGCAACAGACAATGGCAACTAAGGAAGAGATCCTCGACGCGATCTCCAGCATGACGGTCCTCGAGCTCTCCGAGTTGCTCAAGGACTTCGAGGAGAAGTTCGGCGTCACCGCCGCGGCTCCTGTCGCGGTGGCCGGCCCGGCTGCCGGTGGTGGTGGGGGCGACGGTGCCGCGGCCGAAGAGGAGCAGGACGAGTTCGACGTCATCCTCACCGCCGCCGGCGACAAGAAGATCCAGGTCATCAAAGAGGTGCGGGCGCTCACCAGCCTCGGCCTCAAGGAGGCCAAGGATCTCGTCGACTCCGCCCCCAAGGCCGTCCTCGAGAAGGCCTCGAAGGAGGACGCGGCCAAGGCCAAGGCCCAGCTCGAGGAGGCCGGCGCCACCGTCGAGGTCAAGTAGTCACGCTGTGTCCGGATCTACGTGGGTTACGGCCCCGTAGATCCGGACAGGAGCGCACAAGCCCGGAAAGGCTTGACCCCGGCGGCGGTTCCCTTTACCCTGCTCGCAGCCGCCCGATCGGGCTTGCTCTTGTGCGTATGCGCGCATACACTCGGTGTTTGCCGTGCTCGCCCGCTTCGCGTCAACCGCAGTTTCGCCTGTACTGACGCGCGCCCAAGCTCCTGAGGAGTAGCTCTTGCCGTCTCGGCTCGCGCAACGGGAACGCTTTTCTTTCGCCAACCTCGAAGAGGTCCTTGAACTACCCAATCTGATCGCCATTCAGCGCGACAGCTTCCAGTGGTTCCTCGATCGCGGTCTGGCCGACACGTTCCGTGACATCAGTCCGATCGAGGACTTCACCGGTCAGCTTCGGTTGGAGCTGGAGTTCGACCCGCAGGACCCTGACCTCCGCCCGCCGCCAAAGTTCACGGTGGAGGAGTGCAAAGAGAAGGACATGACCTTCGCCGCGCCGATCTTCGTGCGGGCCCGGTTCATGAATGCAACGACGGGCGAGATCAAGGAACAGACCGTCTTCATGGGCGACTTCCCGATGATGACGGACAAGGGCACGTTCATCATCAACGGCACCGAGCGCGTCGTCGTCAGCCAGCTCGTTCGCAGCCCCGGCGTGATCTTCCAGCCCGGGCGCGACGCCAAGACCATCGTCACCGGCACCATTCACCCCTACCGCGGCGAGTGGATCGAGTTCGACGTCGAGGCC
>JACDEA010000355.1 GCA_013816725.1 Actinomycetota bacterium | reverse complement strand
GCCCCGACCCGCCCAGGTTCACGACACCCGCCGGCGTGATGTCAACGTTGGCCGCCCCCACCAGATACGACGGCACCCGAACGGTGAGCGAGAACGCCCGCGACTCGGCGGCCCGGCGGCGCAGCGTGCCGATCAATGACAACGCGTACGTATGGGTGTGGCCGACGGCGATGGCGTCGTCGTCGAACGACCGCGCCCGCTTGCTGAGCGTGGCCACCACCCGCTCGTCGCGGCGCATTACCAAGGAACGGACGACAAAGCGTCGCGGCGCCTTCAACGCCGGCCACTCCACGCGCACCGAACGTGCGAGCACCGTCGCCCGCGGGGCCTTCACCGGCGCAGCGACGGCAGCCGACGGCATGCTGAGGAACGCAAGCGCCGCAGCGACGGCGACGGCGGCCAGTCGCGACGCCCGGCGCACTACGCCGAGCGGCTGGCCGCGGTCGTCGGCGTGGCCGAGGACTTGGCCGACTCGTCGCGCGCCTGCTTCGCCAGGCGATGGAACTCTTCGACCTTGGCCTGATACGTCGCCAGGTCACCGGTTCGCAGCGCCTGCTGTGCCGCCTCGTAGGCCGCGAGCGCCTGGTCGAGCAGCTGCTGCACTGACGCGGTGACGGTGGGTCCCGAGGGCTGCGGTGCGCCGCCGGCGCCGCCGGTGTTCTGCTCCAGGGTCGCCGGCGCGTCGCCGAACACGGAGCGCAACGCGTCCTGCAACGTGTCGCGCATGGCCACCTTCCCGGCAAAGGCGACGATCGTCTTGCGCAGTTCCGGCACGCTGGTGCGCTCGGACTGCACATACAGCGGCCGCACCCACAGCAGTGAGTTCTCGATGGGGATGACGAGCAGGTTGCCGAAGATCACGTTCGAGCCGCGCTGGCTCAGCAAGCTGATCGCCTGCGACACGTTGACGTCGGAGTTGATGTCGTTGTCGACCAGAGCGGGGCCGTCGATCTGAGCGTTGCGCGGCATCTCGTAGACCTGCAACTCGCCGTACTGGCCGGGATCCATCTTGGCGACCATGAACGCCGTGAGGTTCTTCTGCGTGTCGTTGCGCGAGGCGGGGACGAACGGCTGGAGGATTTGGAAGTTGGGCTTCTGCTCGGTGGGCAGCCGGGCGAGCAGGTAGTACGGGTCCATACGCGACTGGCTGCCTTCAGCCGGCCGGCGGATGACACCGGCCGCCCCCGGCGCGCCGCCGGTGGTCACCGCCGTGGCCGCCGACGAACCTGATCCGGGATCCTGGGCCACGTGCCAGGCGTCGCCCGCAGCGAAGAACTCACGGGCATCGGCGATGTGGTAGCGGCCGTACATCGCCGTCTGTACCCGGAACAGCTCCTCGGGGTAGCGCAGGTGAGGCTTGAGGTCCTCGGGCATGTTCTTGCCGTCTTTGAACAGCGCGGGAAACGCCTTGGCGTAGGCGCCGGCGATGGGATCCTTCATGTCGATCCGGTAGAAGGTCATCGTGCCGTCATAGGCATCGGTGACGACCTTCACCGAGTTGCGGACGTAGTTGAACGACGTCTTGAGCCCGTTGCCGTTGTCGAGACGATCGGTCTCGGCCCGTTGCGCGTACGGGTACGCGCTGGTGGTCGTGTAGGCGTCCTGCACCCAGACCATGCCGCCCGACGCGGTGATGACCGGGTACGGGTCGCTGTCGAAGTGCAGGAATGGCGCCGCCTTACGCACGCGGTCGGCGATGTCGCGCACGTAGAGAACGCGGGACTTCGAGGTGACCAGGTTGGACAGCAGCGTGTTGACGTCGCCGAACCGCAACGCGAACGCGGCGCGACGCACCGGGGAGCCCATGGGCACGCCGCCCTTGCCGTCGTACGTCGTATACCGGCTGGTCTTGCCGCCCCTCTCCTGATAATCGAGCTCGCGCTGCTTACTGCCGACGACCGCGAAGCCGGTCAGGCCCTCGCCGAAGTAGATGCGGGGCTGCTTCACCTCCGGCTTGCCGATCGGCGGCACGTCGCGCAGTACGAAGTTGGGCTTGCCGTCGACCACAGCGTTGGCCGGCGCCACGACGGCACCGAAACCGTGGGTGTACTGCAGCCTGCGGTTGACCCATGACCCGAACGACGTCGCCAGGCCTTCGGGGTCGAGGTCACGCGCCGACAACAACACCTGGGTGAGCTGCCCGTCGATGTTGTAGCGGTCGATGTCGAGATCACTCAGTTGGTAGTAGGAGCGCAGCTTCTGGTCCTGCGAGAACGTCGCCTTGGTGTACTTCGGGTCCCAGAGCCGCAGGTTGCGGATCGTGTCGGCATTGGCGGCCAGGCCGGCGGCGTTGAGGTCTTCCTTGTAGTCGAACGGCACCGTCTTGACGTCGGCCAACCCCATCGCCGTGCGCGTCGCCTTGATGTTGCGGTCGATGTACGGCCGCTCCTTGGTGTTCTCGGCCGGCACGACCCGCACGCGCTGCACGAACGCGGGGTAGATGCCGCCGACGACGACCGACAGGAAGAGCCACAGCCCCACAGCGATGCCCGGCAGCAACCATCCCTGCAAGCGGATGTTGGCCAGGAACAACACGACGGCGATGATCGACACGAAGATCAGCAGGTTGATGGCCGGCAGCTGCGCGTGGACGTCGGTGTAGCTGGGCCCGTCGACGAACCCACGGTGCGACGTGGCCAGGCTGTAGCGCTGGAGGTAGTAGCCGAGCGCCTTGATCAGCGCGAGGAGCGCGAGCAGCACCGACACGTGCGCCTTCACCTGCGGCGTCACCTTTTCCATGGGCGACCGGGGCAGGCGGATACCGCCGTTGAGGTAGTGGGCGACGACGGTGAGAAACGTGATGATGACGATGGCCACGAACAGCCAGTCGACGACGAACCGCAGGAACGGCAACCGGAAGACGTAGAAGCCCAGGTCGCGGTGGAACTGCGCGTCCTTGATCCCGAAGCTGACGTTGTTGCGGAACAAGATGAACGACGACCATTGCGACGACACGCCGCCGCCGGCGATCAGCGCGAACAGCGCGGCGACGGCGACGCGCACTTTGCCGGCGTGGCGGCCGACGATCTCGCGGTAGCGCTGCACGATCTCGTCCTCGGAACCCAGCGGCCGAAAACGCGGAGCGAGCCGCTCGGCGATGGCCAGGCTGGCCCACGTCGCTACGAAGAACGTGGCGATGAACACGATCGACAGCAGCGCTTTCGCGCCGAGGACGCCGCGCCACACGCTGGCGTAGCCCAACTCCTTGAACCACAGGTAGTCGGTGTAGAAGCCGGCCATCCCGCGCAGCGACGTGATGAGGAAGAGC